>JAICEJ010000525.1 GCA_025924215.1 Candidatus Binatia bacterium | reverse complement strand
GTTCGATATGGCCAAATTTCGCTACCTAGCGGTGCCGGTGAGCGAAACCTACTTGTTTATCGTCACGAAAAAATCTGGCGTCACTAAATTCGATGATCTGATCGGTGCCAAGAGCAAGCAGGTAAGTATCGGCGCGATTCCGGGATCGACAGTGGAACATGCGCCGATACTGACGCGTGACGTGTTAGGCGCGAATCTTAAAGTCGTTTCCGGGTACAAGGGAACCGCCGACGTAAGATTAGCCATTGACAGCGGCGAGGTGGATGGCTTCTTCAACACCTGGACTTCCTCGAAGGTAACGTCATTCGACAAGGTCAAGAGCGGCGAATGGGTCGTGCTGGCGCAGTTATCCGAAAAACCGATCAAGGATCTAATCATCCCCAACGTGCCGACGATTTCACAAATCGGCAAAACCAATGAAGAACGGCTGATCATGAAGTATGGCACGAGCACGCCGAATGACTTCGGCAAGGTGTATGTTCTGCCGCCGGGGACCCCCACCGATCGTGCCCACGCTCTGGAAAATGCCTTTGCGAAAGTTTTCTCGGACAAGGAACTCATGGCCGATGCGGAGAAAGGCAAACTCGAAATCGATCCGCTGTTCGGCGACGAGATATACAAGCTGGTTCACGAGTTTCTTGGTATGAGCCCTGATCTGAAAACCAAACTCCAAACCGCAATGAAGGGCGGTAAGAAGTAGTACATGCCGATACTTCAGTACCGTTGGAAACAACTACGGAGGGATGCGCGATGTTTCTTAATCTCAATAAAATCAGCTGGTGGATAATCTTCGTTGTCGTCGCCTTTCCGAGTTGGGGAAACGGACAGACCGAAAGCCTGGATGACCTCTACAAGAAAGCGCTCAAAGAAGGGGGGGATCTAAACTTTTATGGCACCTTGGCGCAAATCAATGCCGCCAAAGTCATTCCCTTATTTGAGAAGCGCTTCCCGGGATTGAAGATCAATCACGTTGACGCCACCGCCGATAAGCTAGCCGCGCGCGCTATCACGGAAGCGCGCGGCGGCAAAGTCTCCGCCGATATCTTTCAGATGACTTTGGAAAATATCTTACAACTGGCAGATCAGAAACTAGTTATTGAGAAACTTCCTCCCGAAGCGGCGGCCTATCCCGACAATCTGAAGGGTAGCTTCTGGATCGCAGCCGATTTGTTGTTTATTACGGGAGCCTGGAATACAAACCTGGTCAAGAAAGAAGAAGAGCCCAAGCAGTTCGAAGACTTCGCGGATCCGCGCTGGAAGGGGCGGCTCATCGCCGAACCGCGTGACGTTGAGGTCCTCATGGGTCTTGCCAATCACAAGTACAAGAGCGACGAGAAAGCGATAGCGCTGCTCAAGAAAATCGCCGTCAATAATGTAGAGTTTCACAAAGGCCACTCCCAGCTTGCCGAGTTTCTGGTGGCCGGACAAGCGGCCGCGTGCTTTACCTGCTATGCCCATCACTATCCACCACGCATCAAAAAAGGAGCGCCTCTAGGACATATGCTGACGGAAGGTGTCGCATCAATAAATGCGACAGCGGTGGCCAAAGACAGTCCCCATCCCAATACGGCATGGTTGTTTGCCCGCTGGTCCGCCAGCGAGGAAGGACAAAAGGTCTATGCCATCGGCGGCCGCACGCCGCCCCATCCCAAAGTCGAGCCCACGGACAAGATCCGGCCGGCGAAAATCTATCCAATCGGCACCGACGAACTAAAGAACTGGAGCAAATACGAAAAGATCTGGAAAGATATATTCAAGCTAAGGTGATTCAGAATGCGCATCCATAGATCACAGCATGTTTCCCACAGGAACTCGAATAGCAGGCGACTTTGAAAGCCGGCCGTAAAGGCGGCAGAGGAGGCGATATGCGATCGGTCATTGGCACATTGATTTTATTAGCGGCGACGTTGGGCTTGGTTTCGCCGGGCTTTGCCGCGCAAAGTGAATCGATTGATGAACTCTACAAAAAAGCCCTCAGCGAAGAAGGCGTGCTTAACTGTTACTGCTCGCTGGCGCAAATTAACGCCGAGAAAATCTATCCGGTTTTCGAGAAGCGCTTTCCCGGCATTAGGATCAACCACGTCGATGCTACCTCCGACAAGCTTTCAGCGCGCGCAATCACCGAAGCACGAGGCGGCCGAACTCTCGCCGATGTAGTTGAATTCGGGCTCGAAGACATCAATAAGATCCACGCTCAGGGCTTGATCTTGGAAAAGGCGCCGCCGGAAGCCGCAGAGTATCCGGCAAATCTGAAAGGGACATTCTGGACCGCCAACAACCTCATCTTTTTTGTCGGCGCCTGGAACACCGAAAAGGTGAAAAAGGAGGAGGAACCCAAGACCCTGGATGATTTCGCGGATCCGCGCTGGAAAGGGCGTCTAATTGCTGAACCAAGAGATTACGAAGTTTTGATCGGCTTGACACACAAACATAAAAGCTTTGAGAAAGCGCGGGCAATTCTTACGAAAATTGCCGCTAATAACGTCGAATTTCACAAAGGGCATTCGCAGCTTGCTGAGTTTATAGTTGCCGGGCAGGCCGCTGCGTGTTTCACCTGTTACTCACATCACTATCCTTCCCGGAAAAAGAAGGGCGCGCCGGTCGATTACATGCTCTCAGAAGGCGCCGCCGGCATTATCGCGGTTGCGGTGATGAAGAATGCGCCCCACCCCAACACCGCCTGGCTGTTTAACCGCTGGGCGGCATCGGAAGAGGGACAGAAGGTCTATGCCCAGGGAGGCAGAACCCCGGCTCATCCCAAGGTCGAACCCACGGAAAAGATCCGGCCCCAGGCGATTTACGCGGTGGGAGTTGAGGATCTGAAGCAATACGCAAAATATGAGAAAGCTTGGAAGGAAGTTTTCAAGCTGCGCTAAACTTGACCATAAGAAAGCTGTAGATCATCACTTATTATCGGAGGCACCATGTCGAGCTACAGAAAAATTTCTTTGATCCTCTCGTGGTTGATTCTCATCGGTTGGTTGTTTATGCCAGGCGCAACGGCAACCGCTCAAGGCTTGGACGAGCTCTACAAGCAGGCGCTAAAGGAAGGCGGCACAATAAACTTTTATGGAACGCTGGCGCAGATTAATGCGGTCAAGATCCTGCCTGTGTTTGAAAAACGCTTTCCGGGGATCAAGGTCAACCATGTTGACGCCACTGCAAATGCGCTGGCAACCAGAGCGATCACGGAGGCCCGCGGCGGCCGAACTCTCGCTGATGTCTTCCAAGGAGCGTTGGAAAACTTGTTGCAAGTCCAGGAGCAGGGATTGCTCTTGGAGAAGTTGCCTCCTGAAGCGGCGGAGTATCCCGATGGCTTGAAAGGCAGTTCGTGGGTCGCGACTGATATCATCTTTCTGATTGCCGCGTGGAACACCAATCTCGTAAAGCCGGAGGATGCGCCAAAATCCTTTGAAGACTTTGCCGATGCTAAATGGAAAGGCAAGCTGATCGCGGAACCGAGGGATGTGGAAGTGTTCATTGGCTTGGCCCGGCGCAAATACAAGAGCGATGAGAAGGCTGTAGCGTTGTTGAAAAAGATCGCTGCCAATGGCGTTGAGTTTCACAAGGGGCATTCGGAATTAGCAGAATTCCTAGTTTCCGGCCAGGGCGCCGCATGC
>JAICEJ010000524.1 GCA_025924215.1 Candidatus Binatia bacterium | reverse complement strand
CTGGCTGCCCTATTGGCTGTGGCGCATGGATGAGCATTACGAGATTCTTCCTTTTCAAGTGCCATGGCTGAAAATGAAACCGAGCGACTATTTCCGCCGCCAGTGCTTCACCTCGTGCGAGCCCGACGAAACCCGTTTGGGCGAAGTCATCGAATCCATTGGCGCAGAGCGGGTTCTGTTCGCATCCGATTATCCGCATTGGGATGCTAAGCTGTCCGGATCGCCACAGGCAGTCATCGATCGCGCGGATATCGCCGCCGACGCCAAGAGAAGGATCATGGGTGAGAACGCCGCCCGGCTGTTGCGATTGGATTAGCGCGACTGTTGGTATGTTTGTCTCTATCGTTTCGCTTACTTGATCCGGGTATTCTGAATAAGTTCGACTTAATAAAAGGATTGGAGGATTAATGGCTGAAACACAAAAATTGGTTTCATCGATGGGCAAAGCCGAGCTCGATAAAATTTTCGTGCGCGGCTACGATCTGAATGAACAACTGCTCGGCAAAATCTCTTTCGCGCAAATGGTTTATTTAATGATTGTCGGCCGCATGCCGACAGCGGAAGAAGGCCGCATGATCGATACCATGCTGATCGTGCTGGTCGATCACGGCATGACCACCGGCGCGGCGGCGGCGCGCATGACGTTTCACTCCGCCCCGGAAGCGATCCAAGGAGCGGTCGCCGCGGCGATTCTCGGCGCCGGCAGTGTTCATCTCGGCTCTTCGGAACACTGCGCGAAAATGCTTCATGATGCATTGCCGCCGGACTCGAAAGAAACCGATCTCGTCGCCATCGCTCAAGCAGCCGTGGAGAAGCGGCTCGCCAATAAACAAGTCGTGCCGGGCATAGGTCATGGCATTCACACCGGCGGTGATCCGCGTGCCGAGAAATTATTTCAAGTTGCCCAAGAAACAAAAGTCTACGGCCGCTATTGCGAGCTGCTGCGAAAGATCGGCAAAGTCGCAGACCAACGGGTGGGCAGACATCTGCCGGTAAACGTCACTGGCGCCATTGCCGCAATCTCGATGGACATGGGCTTGCATTGGCAGATGTCCAAGAGCTTCGCCATCCTAGGCCGCGCCTTGGGCGGGCTCGCCCATGTGGGCGAAGAAATCCGCCGGCCTATCGCTCGGGGCATCTCCAATTTGATTCGCGACAATCTGCAATACGAACCGGAGAAGTAATACAATTCGGCGCGAAGTAATTGAAAGTTCCTCGAACGGAAAGTCTCGCGCTCTAAGCGACCGGATGACCAGAACTGAAATGTCGCCTGATACTCACACCACTATACCGGTTCTTATAGTCGGCGGCGGACCAGTTGGATTAACCCTTGCGCTGGAGCTCGGCTGGCGCGGCATACGCTGTCTGCTAATCGAGCCTAATGAGAACTTTGACGGCAATCCGAAAGCCAAGACGGTCCACCAGCGGACGCTGGAGCTGTTTCGTCGCTGGGGCCGAGGCATTCCCGACAAATTGCGCGCGGCGGCGCCTCTCGGCGCAGATTTTCCCTCGACTATCTTGTACGTCACCCGGCTGACGGGTCAGCTGATCACGGCGTTGCACAACGCCACCCCCGCCGATAGCGGCAACCGCTTCAGTCCCGAGCGAACCTTGCGCATCCCGCAGTCGTTCCTGGAACCGGTCCTGCGTGAGGAAGTACGGCAGATGCCATCCGTCATTCTTCGGTTGGGCTGGAAGCTGGAGCGCTTCGAACAGAGATCCGGTGAGATCCGGGCGGAGATCGTGCACGTGGAGAGCGGAGCGCGCCAGGAAATTAGCGCGCAGTATGTGGCCGGCTGCGACGGCGGCCGGAGCACGGTCCGCAAGCAGCTGGGCATCCGCATGGATCATTGGCCAGGTCTCAAACAAGCGCTTGGAGGCGTTTTCCGCGCGCCGACGTTGTGGTCTACACTGACCTTTGAAAAGGCCTTCCACTATAATGTCTTGAATGACGACTTGCCCCACCTCGCCGTGGTTGGTCCGCTGCAACCGCCGGACGCGTGGTTCTTCGACTTGATGGGCGTCGACCCTGATAACCTCGATCCAGCTGAGGTCATCCGCAACATCGTTGGCCGGCCAATCCCTTTTGAGTTACAGCACGTCGCACCATGGACTGTCCACAACGCTCTGGCCGAGCGCTATCGGCAAGACGGTGTTTTCCTGTTGGGCGATGCTGCCCACCTGCAGTCGCCGAGCGGCGGCTACGGCATGAACGGCGGCGTGGGCGATGCCGTCAACTTCGGCTGGAAATTGGCAGCCGTCCTCCAAGGCTGGGGCGGCGAGGATTTGCTGGACACGTACGAAATCGAGCGACGTCAATTCCACGTCCGAGCTCTAGAGGAGTCGATCCGGAACGCAGAGGACAACGAACTCCTTACAGCGGGCCTCGAGGACCCCATCGATGGTCCAGCTCTACGCCAAAAGTTGGCGGAGCGGATTCAGCTAACCAAGCCTAAGAACTTCCAGAGTTTGGGCGTAAGCCTCGGCTATCGCTACTCGACTTCCCCGATTATTTTGCCGGACGGCACGCCACCGACGCCGTACGAGACCTCGCGCTATATCCCAACAGCTCAGCCGGGCCACCGCGCCCCTCATATCTGGCTAACCGATGGCGCGGCATTGTTCGACCACTTTGGCCAGGGCTTCACGCTTCTGAGGCTCGGATCGAGCGAGGCGGACTGCTCCAGTCTCGAGCGTGCCGCCTGCAAACGTGGAGTGCCGCTCACCGTCTTGCGACGCCACGAGCCCGAGATTCGCGAGCTCTATCAGTCCGACCTGGTCCTCGTGCGCCCGGACCAGCACGTCGGCTGGCGTTCTGACACGGAGCCGGAGAATCCCGCTACTGTCATCGATATTGTTCGCGGCGCTTTTAATGAGGCGGAGCGTAACCGATGAGCAATGAATTCGCAGCCAGGTTTCCGAAACATAATATTGTTTCGCCTTGCGCGGTCACTGTTACAAGTTCACTACTTGGGAGGAGCGGGTGTGATCACTGCTATTTGTCGCAACCGTGAGTAAAGGCGTTCTATAAGGAGCAAGCAGCCGCAGTATGTCTGATCATTAGCTGCCGCTGAGGGAAAGTACATGAAATTATTTCGCACGCTGTTAAGCTGTTTACTCTTACTCGCCATACTGTCGAGCAACGCCCGTGCCCAATCCGATCCGTTCTTCAAAGGCAAGCAAATCAAAATTATCGTTGGCTTTACCGCCGGCGGAATCGTCGATTTATGGGCCCGGTTGTTTACCCAATATATGGGCAAATACATTCCCGGCAATCCCGACGTGATCGTTCAAAACGTGCCCGGCGGTGGCTCGATGATCGCGGCTAACCAGCTTTATAACATCGCCAAGCCGGACGGCTTGACTCTGGGGATGGTTTCCACCGGGCTCTACTTCGATCAACTGATGGGGCGTAAGGAAGTTCAATTCGATTGGGGTAGGTTTGGTTGGATAGGTTCGCCGGTGCGCAATTTCGAAGTACTGACAATGCGCGCTGATACGCCGTATCGAAGCATTGAGGATATTCAGAAAGCATCGCAGCCGCCGCGCTGCGGCACCACAGGCACAGGCGCCACCGGCCACTATTTTCCGAAGTTCATCGATGAGTCGCTCGGCGCGAACAT
>JAICEJ010000523.1 GCA_025924215.1 Candidatus Binatia bacterium | reverse complement strand
TTGAAAGGATTGAATTCCGACGCTGATGCGGTTCACGCCGGCATTGCGATAGCCACCAAACTTTGCGCTGTCAACCGTGCCGGGATTGGCCTCAAGAGTAATTTCGCAGCCGGATTGAAGCGAAAATTTATGTGCGACATGGTCGAGAATCTTTCCAATGGTCTGGGGCAAAAAAGTGGACGGCGTCCCTCCGCCAAAGAAGATCGACTGCATCGTTCTGTCGCGCCAATGTTCAGCCGAGGCGTAGGTATCCAGCTCTTGCAGTAACGCTCGGCTATACGCCTCTTCGGGAATAACCGAAACGACATGCGAATTGAAATCGCAATACGGGCATTTGCTGATGCAATACGGAATATGGATATAGAGCGAGAAAGGCTCACGAATGACCGACATAGGACTATCATATGGAGCAAAACTGCAGCCTACAACAGTTTCGAGGGAGAACCACCGCGGAACTATGATAATTGGAGACCCGACGAGTTTAATCTAAAGGCCGATTAGCAGTGAAGATCAGCTGACGAGGCGAAGGTTTAACGAGATCCACTTAGCGAAGCAGTAACACGGGCCAATTCGTCATCTATGACGCGGGCGAACGCTTCAAAAGATTGAGCGCCAGAAATCAACCGTCCATTGATAAAGAATGCCGGCGTGCCGGTAACACCTACACGATTTCCTTCCTCAAGATCCTTTTTAATCGCTGACTGGTATTTTCCGCTACTGAAGCAGGTCTCGAACGCAGTTAGGTCCAGTCCGACGTCCTTGGCTACGCCTCGAAAAATTTCCGGACTGGATTGCGGCGGATTAGCAAAGAGTCTGTCATGATAAGCCCAGAATTTCCCCTGCTCGTTTGCGCAGCGGGCTGCCTCGTGAGCTTTGCTCGCTCCTGGATGCAGGCTATCGATTGGGAAATCGCGAAAGACCAGCTTTATGTTATCTCCGTATTGGGACTCAAGCTGGGCTAAAGTGGGAAGCACCCGTCGGCAAAAAGGACAATGAAAATCCGAGAACTCGACAATCGTAATCGGCGCCTTCGCCGGTCCTTTGAAGGGAGCCCCGTCCGCCGACACTTCGACCCGCAGCACCGGCGGCGGCTTGAGATTAACCGTGATCTTAGCTTGTGAGCGGAGTGATTTTAGAAACTCTTCTCGTTTGGCCACTAGCTTCTGGTTTTGCAAGTGAGCCCTGATCTGGTCCCGCACGCTGCTATCTTCGCCTTTGAGCTGCGCCCTATTTTCCTGGTGGAACCTTTCGATCTCCTGCTCTGTGACCAATCCCACCTTCGAAGTCACCTCGGCGTCAAGTAGCGCCGGAACCGAAACGCGCTTTTTCGCCGCCTCTTTCGCAAGAAGTTTCTCATTGATGAGCGTCTCAACTCGCTGACGCTTGAGATTATAGATCTGCTCCTCCAGCTTACTCAGCTGCGAAGCGATAGGCTTCTCAACCTCATCAGACGTGATCGTAGCGCCGTCGACCTCGGCGAGGGCATCGCCGGCGGCTTGAGCTGCCAATGGGAAACCGAGCCCTAGCAGTATCAGTAATGTCCAGAGAGCCATCAAGACAAGTCCTTCCTCCGACTCGGCATTACGAGCGACCCAACTCTTATAAGGTTGCTTTTAAATCCGCAAGAACAAACGGCTCACAGGTAAAGGATCAAAGTATCGGTTATAAATGACTCCGGTGAGAGACCTCTATGCGGCATATTGCGCTTGCGCGGGGGCAAAAACGGCCGTGAGCAAAACTCTTATTCTTTTCGACCTCCCTAGAATAACAGCAACGGCACTAATTTGCGTGGCGTTCGGGGGCACTTCGTTTGCTTACTCGGTCGCGATTGAGGGACGCATGGAAGTAAACATCTTTAAGTTTAAGACATCGAGGTGGCAAGAAAGCTACATCGTTACCATGGTTTTGGTATTCTTCTTTAGCTATGGCTGCGCCTTTTTTAGCAGACTTTCAGAGTCTGAAGTTAAAATTGTGGAAAGCCCAAGGGTCCCCACTTATGAACAACCAGCGGAGCCGGTGGTTTCTGACTTTCCCAAGCCGGTGAAAAGTGAAGATAGCCGAGCGGTCTCTTGGCTCAACAAAACTTTCAGCAAACAGGAGATCAGTCAAATCCAAGCGCGGCTGAAAGCCGCCGGTTTTGACCCGGGTCCCATTGACGGCGTATTAGGACCTAAAACAAGGTCGGTGCTCTTGCGGCTTGAAGCCGGGTGCACGATAGTCAATCAACTTGCGGCAACTGCAGATAAGGGGATCTTCGCGCCAGCGTCGGAGCCGCAAGCACACAAATTAACGGCTTCCGCAAACACTCTCAGCAAATCAGAGATCCAGCTACTCCAAAAAAAGCTGACGGCCGCTGGTTTCGACCCGGGCCCTGTCGATGGAATATTAGGCACCACAACGAAAGCGGCGCTTTCCCGCTGCAAGTCGGGATGCAGTGCGCTTAACGAACTCTCGGAAACTTCAGACAAACCGGCCTTCGACCAGACGGCAGAGATACAATCGTCACGCGTTACCGCTTCTGCCCAACCAACCGCCTCGGTCAAGACGATCTCTGGGAATCCGAAAATCCGGCTAGCGCAAGAGCGGCTGAAAGCCGCCGGTTTTGATCCAGGCCCTATAGATGGGTTTCTGGGCCCCCAGACCAAGTCGGCACTCGAGAAGTATCGCACTTCGCACAAGTTGACGCATTCGGGAATCGAACCCTTGCTCAACTATTAATAGAACAAAGCTGTCACGAAAGTTCCAGAAGGCGTCACGAACTCTTTACTGAAGCTTTCTGATCAGTATCGGCCGGCCACCCGCGCGGTATGGACGCCGCCTCAACGCACAAGTGGACTGAGCGACCGACGCATCATGTCCTGTCGCATCTCCATCTCCAAACGATCAACTTCGTGCTTAGCCCGGTTTGCTTCCTCTATCCGGTTGATCTCTTCAAGCATTTGTTGGACACGAACTTGGCGCTGCGCGCGCGTCATCCCGCCTGTGGCAATGGATTCGGTCATCTTGCGGTCCTCGGCAATCGCCCGTCGGTATATGTCGGGGCTCAGCGTTCTCGGGATCAAGTACTTTTCGATCCCCTGATAGATGCAACCCCTCCATTCTCGCTCACCTGGCCCAAGGACATTCGACCCAAGTTTAGAGCTGGCTTCCGGATCATAACCATAGCGTTTAGTACATTCGGTCATGTGATCATCGAGCTGTCTGCGAGCGGTGGCAATTTCCCTGGTAGCACCGCTATCTCTTGACGTGCTCGCTCCGCTGCAAGCCACTATCAGGCCTGCCGAGACTACCCTCGCTACGGCAAAGCTCATACTTGTTTTCACGAAATGAAACTTCATTGCGTTTCTCCTTCCGGTTTGAGGTATCAGTGTCAAGAAACTTCTAATACTGAAACGTGAATACTGAAACCCGGTACGTAATTGTGCTTACTGATCATCTTCACTTTCAGCGATAACGGCACTCTTTCACTTCCGCCCGCGTAGCCTCATCCGACTACTGAATCGCACGAACGCATAAGCATTCTTGCTCAGTTGTCGCTCATGGAGATCCCAACCGCCTGAACCAGCACATAATCTACAATAACTCTAGCCCGAGATATCCTAGATCAACGTGACCTTAATTGCTGCAGATGTGTCCTTAGAG
>JAICEJ010000522.1 GCA_025924215.1 Candidatus Binatia bacterium | reverse complement strand
GCGACACGGCTTCACTGAGAGAAATTCTATTCCGAGCCGAAAGCGATCGGGCCTTTTACCGCTCGTTGCAATCAATTTGCAAGAGCTTGTCGCCGCTGGTGGCACCCAAGCGAGAGGTGGCTGCTTGGAAACAACTTCTACAAGAGCTGCAATCTTAAAGCTATCAAGATTGAGAAGGCTCCTCGCGTATCCAGGGTTTCACCCAGGGCAAGAGCAGATAAGCGGGCATAGATAACAAAAAAGTTAAAGCGAAATAGTTGCCATAGCCATAATGCTCTGCGCCGAGCCCGCTAATCCCGCCGATCAAGCGTCCGGTCAGCGAGAATATCGAAGAAAGAAAGGCGTACTGCACGGTTGCATGCTCTTTTTGACAAATGTTCATGAGAAAGGCCAGGAATGCGGCCGTTCCCAGGCCGCCGCTAAACGACTCGAACATCGATGCGCTGTAGAGGCCGTACCTTCCAAGACTTAACCATTCGACGGCCGAATAACCTAGATTGGAAAACGCCTGCAGTAAACCCAATAACCATACTGCGTGGAAGATTCCGTAACGCGTGATAAACGCGCCTCCGGCTAATGCTCCAGCTATGCTGAGAACGATGCCAAAGCTGGTGGGAAACAGTCCGATTTGAAACATGAGATCTTCCTGCAGCGGCCAAATCGATTTACCGTAATCCACCCAAAACGGTTTGACCATCGGGCCGATGGCAAACTCGCCCAGCTTATACGTCAACACGAAAGCCACAAGAGGAATTACCCGCCAAGTCCCGGCCCATCCGATAAAGCCCTGCCACCAGTGCTGGCGCGCTTCCTCGGGCAGATGAAGCCGCGGAATTAGGAGCGCACACAATCCCAGAGCAATGAATAGCGCTCCCGCCAGGTTGAATAAAAGACTCCAGTGCAGCGCTGCTGCGAGAAATACCAGACCACCACCAACGAATACCAACGCCACTCGGTAGGCGGAAGCGCGCACGCCGTTGGCGGGCCCCTCCTCCTCCCGAGCAATCAGCCCGACTGAATAAGAATCAATGGCAACGTCTTGCGTCGCCGACAAGGTGGTAAAAGCGAGTACCAGAACGAGAACGAGCAAGCCGACACCGGCGACGTCTACCCACGGCAGCGCTAACAACACCGCTGCGATGCCGAGCATACAACCCAGAACCCACATGCGCCGATCGCCGTGTCGATGAACTAGCGGCGACCAGATTACCTTTAAAGAATACGGCAGTTCCAGCAGCCGCAAGCCGCCGATGGCGCGCAGCGAAACGCCGTGTAGTCGAAAGTAAACCGGCAGCACTTCCCAGAGAATAGCTGCGGGCGCGCCCTGAATGAAGTAGAGCAGCGCGACTACACCCAGTTTGTTTTTGGTTTCTGGCGCCGCCCGACTTACGCCGAGGCATTTCCACATCAGTTCCCGCATGTCGGTCCTAGGTTAAAAGCGTTTACGGTTAGATTCCAATGTTTTCTCACTCTTTATGGCGGCGTGCCCGCTCATTCTAATAGGTGGGCTCAGTTTAATGAAGCGAAATATAGGATTGCCGCGTCGACCAGTGGCTGAACAGCATAGGCGCTTCACCACGTACTATCGGCAAACCACATAATTTGCCCGCCTACGAATCCCCAAGGATCTTCCCGTAACCATTCCTTCACCGATACTTCGTTGTTTCGTTACATTGCCGTAACGATCGCCGGGCTAGTATCGCCGCATCTCACGGTCAAAGAAAACACACTCAGTGGCTCACGCCTTGGTAGCTAGAGCAGCTGATGACACTTTCGCGTTGCCCGGTATTCGTTCGAGAGGAGAAACCCAACAAAAGGAGGTTTTATGGAACGGATCGATTTAACCAAAACAATTAAGGAAGCAACCGCTACATTCTGCCAGAACCGGATCGGCGATAAACCGCCGATCTCGGTCACGGTTCCCGCCATCATGACCGATATTCCTTGGCCTGATCGCAAGCTTCAGGAACTCGTCAAGCTATTCCTGTACGAAGCGCTTCTGACCAATGATCCTGAGGCCGAAGTTACGGTATCGCTGCGACGCCGATCACAGCTGAAAGATCTCAGCGAGTTTGTCGGCGTGCAACCTACATACTGGCTCCATCTACGCATTTCCGGCCGCGGTGTGAGACTCTCCGAATTCTTCATTGACGAGTTCTTTAGCAACATCGGCTACACGTGCGCGGAATGGGTCGGCGTTGCCGAATCGGAGACCCGCCTAGGAATATTCACAGCCGCCGATAAGCCGGAGATAAAAATAGTCTTCTGCCTGGACGACAACCGCCTCAAGCGGAAGTTCGATCTCCTGTTGCCGGTGCGCGAGCCGGTTGCGCTTTCAGGCGCCATCAACGTCAAGCATTGAACGCCGGCATTTAACTGAAACGTAGCAGCTCTGAGATATAGAGTTAATCTGCAGGTCGCATCATCTCATTAAAACTAAATGGGAGGGATTCATCATGATGCGCCTTAAAAACATTTTATTACCGACCGACCTTTCGCAACGTTCCAAACGATCCTTGCGCTACGCCCTTTCTCTGGCGACGGAATACAGCGCAACGGTCACCGTGGTGCATGTGGCCAATGAGTTGAATTCCTGGGAGCTCTACTGCGATGAGTTCAGTTTTATGATTCCAGGCGAAAGAGCCTGGCCCGTTGACCGAGTAGTCGCGGAAGCACGCCTCGAGCTGAGTAATTTTCTTGAACCTTATAGCGATACGATCAAGAGACTTCCTGGGATTTCCAAGCGCATAGGTTTAGGTCCGATTGCGGATGAAATCGTCAGTGCTGCGGAAGATCTGCAGGCCGATTTGATTGTCATGTCACCGCGCCGCCTTAGAGGCCTGAAACGGATTATAACCCCCAGCATCACCGATCAGGTTATGCGAATAAGTCCGTGTCCGGTTTTGTCTGTCATAGATCCCCTTCCATCTCATCCATGGCGAGGGAAGCTTATAACTAGACTACGGCCCTGGCCAAGACCAAGGTTCGCCAGTGTTTGACCACGACGGAGGAGAGCTTGCTCAACTATCATAACGGGCGGACGATAAGGCAGTCTCGTCGTTTCGCTCTGGAGGAAGAGTTATTGCGACTATGGCAACACTTCGATGCGTTGGCGTTCTTCAACCGGGTCATGGACCTGTTTTTCAAGCTACTGATCTTCTTCGTTGTCGTTGTTCTCAGCATGGGGCTCGTCAGGCTGTTTTGGGAGACTTGGAGGATTATGGCAGTCAGCGAACTGAAAGACGCTTTCAGTTTTACGGTCACCAACCTGCTGACATTTTTCATAATCCTGGAACTGTTTAAAAGCCTGGTGGAATATTTTCGCGAGCACCGTCTTAGACTGACGTTTATTGTCGATGCTACCTTAGTATTCATACTGCGCGAGGTCATGATCAGTCTCTACCAACATCAAAGCCCGCCACTGTTGATTACAGCGCTCGCGTTCCTGGCGCTTGTACTCGGCATGTTGCGGACTCTAGCGATCGTCTATTCCCCAATGGAACGAAATATGGTCGAGCATCTCGTCGAGAGCAAGCAGCATGCGCAGCATTCCGATGAGAAGATAGCCGGACGTTCGGAAACGGCGAGCCTTTTCGCCTTCTAAATAACACGGAGACTAAAATGATGCCCGCACCTTTTATCG
>JAICEJ010000521.1 GCA_025924215.1 Candidatus Binatia bacterium | reverse complement strand
GATTCGAACTGCACCCAATCGACGCGGCCTTGGGTTTCGTAAAGGCGCAGCCGACGCAACAACTCTTCGATGCCGCCGTTAACCGCGTTGCGGGCATAGCACTGCGCCATAATGACGAAATCGCGGTCGATCTCATTCTTGGCATCGACTGCTACACTATAGCGCATGATCGCGTCGGCGCGGCTGACGATGGAAATGCCGGCCGATCCGGTGCGTCGCTTCTGGTCCAGCGGCTGATCGTCGAGCCGTAGGCCGGCCAGGCCCGCTTCGATACACTCGCGTACCAGGCGGCGCACCGCCATGATTCCGCCGTGGCCAGTATCGCCATCCAGAATGACCGGTATCTTCACCGCGCGTGCGATCCATTTGGCGAATTCGACGCACTCGGTCATCGACAGAATACCCAAATCGGGTTGACCGGTATAATTGCCGCCCGTAATACTCGTGCCGACGAAACACGCTTCGACGCCGTTGGCCTCCATGATCTTCGCGTGAAAGGCATTGGGCGCGCCCAGTACCGCCAGTACTTTGTTTTTGCGGCCAAGCAGCTGCCGTAACTTCTTAGTCGGCCTCATGCGGAATACCGCCGGTAATATTTTGCCGCGTTGTCCCACAACAGTTTGCGCAGATGGTCGGGTGGCAATTCCCAGCCGAGCACGGTTTCGGCGGCAACGGGAAACCAGCTCTCGCCGTGAGGGTAGTCAGAGCCAAACATGAGAATATCGGGTCCTAATAATTCAATCACGCTTTGAGTAATCGCCGCACCTTCGGAAACCTCGATACTCTGAAAATAACGACCGCCGGTGACATAGCCGCGAATGGATTCTTTGAGCGGCGGCAACGCTTCGGGACAGAGCTTGGTATGTTCTTCAAGGCGACTAACCCACACCGGCAGCCAGCCATGCCCCGCTTCCAACGTGCCCACCCGAATATTCGGATAGCGGTCCATAATCCCCGCGCCGATGATGGCGGCCATGTTGCGCTGGCCACACCAGGGGTGTGCAGCCGAGCGCTGCAGCCAGAGATTATCCCAGGAATCGAGACCGCCCGGCGCATAGGGTGGCATGACGGTGAAAGTGTGGAGAGCGATGGCTAAATCGTTTTCCGCGGCGGCTTGCCAGATCGGTTCGAGGTCGGGGTGATCGAGCGGGAACTGATAGGGCGCATAGACAAACAGAGCGAGCGGCCAGCTCTCCTTGGCTGCGCGGTGCAATTCCGCCAACGAAGTTTTAATATCGCGGGCGGACACCAGGACCACGCCCTTCAAGCGGTCGGGAAAAACCGCGCAATAGTCCGCCATCCAGCGGTGATAGGCTTCATAAACCGCGCTCTCGAGCGCAACGTCGTCGATGGTGGTCCAGCAACCGAACCAACCCGAAGGCAGCATGAGATTGACATCTATTCCCTCGATATTCATGTCCCTCACGCGGACGGCGGGATCGCGCTCACAAAGCGGATCGGGCTTGCCGTGCTGATGGCGCTTGTAGCCGCTCATATATTCGTCTTTTTGCGGAGCGGCGTCAGCGCTCAAGCCCAGCCGGCGCTTATACGAGCGCTCGCCCATTAAGTAGGTGACGGCGCCGTCTTTATTCTTGGCCCGGTACTTTTCGTATTGGGCGAGCTTTGCGCGGGTGGCATTTGCCATATACGGTTCCAACAGCTCAGCATCGGGCCTGACATGTGTGTCCGCATCGAAGATTTTATAGCCATTGCGTGCCATGGGTTGCTCCTCGTTTTTTAAGACCAAGCACAGTCGCTAACCGTAAACCAGCGGACTGTCAAGTTCGTTGTGCTAGCCCGGACGCAGCACTCAGCTCTCCGTGGTCGTCGGTTCAAGGTGGCCCACCCGGACGACTCCCGAGCCCGTGCTGAACTATATTTCCCCGGACGTCGGCGGCCCCGATGTGCTTTCCCCGGATTTGACGGAAGCCATGAAAGGGCTTAAAGGTCCGGGAGCGGCGTGCGCGAGGCAAACCGAAGCAAACGAGCGCTGACTTAAACGCCCAACGCGCGACACGCGGAAAGTCTATCGGGTTGGGCGGAAATCGGAGAGCGCAAATGGAAGAGGGAATGACCATTGCCAAGGTGCCGGATTGGATGACGCTTAAGCCCGAGATGATGCGGTATCTTATCAGGGAGCACGAGAAACTTGGGCGCACGCTGACCGAAGAAGAGACAGTCACGTTGTTACGCAGCGTGGGATTCGAAATCATTGAGTGGAAGTGATGACGAACTGAAAGGTATTTGCTTTTCCATGCGCTTTCTAAGCCGTACCCCGGTCAGAACCTTTCTCATCTATCCTCCGGTCGTTCTTCTTTGGGAATTGCTCACCCACGGGGGACGTATTGAACTAAACCTCTGGGGCGTGCCGCTGATGATCTGGGGCTACTTACAGTATCGCTTATGCGGTAAGTATCGCAGCACTCGCGGTGGCGGTGGTCCTGGCCCCGAAGTCCCCGCGGAGAGATTGGTTTCTACAGGCCTCTATGCTTACACCCGCAACCCCATGTATCTCGGCCATGTCATTTTTCTAACCGGGCTGTCCCTCACGCTCAAATCCTGGTTTGCCTCAGTGATCACCGTCGCGGTGGCGATCTGGTTCCATTTCCGTGTTCTTGCCGATGAAGCGAGTTTAGCGCACCAGCTCGGCGCGCCCTACGTCACCTATACCCAACGTGTTAAGCGTTGGATCCCGGGGCTGTTTTGACTCTATTTTTGGGTCACGCCTCGGGTTCCGGTAAGTAAAAATTCCAAAGCCGAAACGCACAAAATCTAGTTAGACACCGGCCCGGGGATGATTCTCCAGCTATCGAGCACCCGCAGCCAGGTTCTTTATGAAGCCGGTTTTTTCCAGCTCGGCGATGAAGCTTGCATCCATAAACGCTTCCGGCTTGTGGTTCCAAACATCCGGGCGCTGTTGCGCCACGTATTCATAAGTCGGCTGCAAGCCTTGAGTGATCGGGTAGGGGACCGAGATAAAAGACTCCCGATAGATCTCGTACGAGCCTTCGAGCAATTCGCGATCGTTAGTTTTCAGGTATTTACTAAGCACTTTGAGACTTAACTCCTTATTGCTCTTCAAAAGATGGATGCCTTCGACATGGGCTTTGACCATGCGCAGGACGCTGTCGCGATCATCGACGGTATGTTTGCGTCGAGTGACGATCGACATCGATGGATAGCTGACTTCCTTTTTGGCATCCCACAAGACGCGATAGCCTTTTCGCTCGGCTTGAACATCAGCGGGATGAGAAAGGTCGGCCGCGTCGACCACGCCGTTATATAAAGCTTGAATCCGATCGGGTTGGTTGCCGATCGAAAGAAGAATCACGTCTTTGACCGGGTCCATGCCGTGTTTTTTGATGATGTAACGCTCGAGGAAATCTCCCAGCGAGCCAAATCCTGAAACCGCAATTCTCTTGCCGCGCAGGTCGTCGGGCTTTTTGATATCCGGGCGAACCAGCAATTTACTTTGCACGCCCGCCACCGTGTGCGCTACGGTGACGAGATCCGCGCCGCTCAGGTTGGCGCCCATGACCGTGGTCAATGTGCAGGGCGCGCCGAGAATGCTGCCGCCGATGATCGCCTGGGCGGACTGACCCGAGCCACGCAATAACACCAGCTCGGCTTCCATTCCGTATTTTTCGTATAACT
>JAICEJ010000520.1 GCA_025924215.1 Candidatus Binatia bacterium | reverse complement strand
TGCCATCACCGCCATTCGGGTTGCTAGGCATGCATAACTAAGGTTTTGCACCCTTAAAATATTTCCACTTTAAGGCCGGCTCGCCAGCGTACCGCGTCAGCGATCCAACGCAAAGTGGTTGGACTGACCCTTTCGATTCTCTTATCAGCGGGCTCACGATCCAACGTGTAGACTTGAACTCCCAGCGGATGAATTTCCCGGAGTTTGTCGAGCCACATCGCAACCGAATCCGGATCGGCATTGGTGACCCGCCCCTGCACGAAGCAGGCCTGCAGCAAGAGATTCTTGAGTTCTTTCAGCCCAGAGATCATTTCGCCCATGTAAACCGGCGCCGCCGGATGATTGAGCTGGCGAAACATCTCCTCGCTGCCGGCATCGAATTTCATAATTTTAAGATCGAGCAGTTCGAGCGCGAAGCGAACGGCGGGATCTCCGACGGTCGAAGAGTTTGACAGAATCGCGGTGCGCGCAGCGGGTTGGTAACGGTCACGGAGCTTTTTTATCTCAACGTTGACCTCGGCAAGCGCCGGATAGAGAGTTGGCTCGCCGTTGCCGCAGATCGAGATGGCGTCGATCGCTTTATGACCGCCTGAAAACTCCGCCAGGGCAGTTTTCAGCGCCGTTGCCACCATACCGGGCGATGGCAAGTCCTTCAGTCGATCGTCCGGTGTGAAGGTTACGTTCTTTGTCCAGCCATATTGGCAGTAAAGGCAATTAAACGAACACAGTTTGTACTCCGTGGGCAGCAAATTGATGCCAAGGGATCTGCCCAAACGGCGGGACTGCACGGGACCGTAGATGATCCCAGGCTGTAGGGACACTTTTTTCAGCGGCGATCTTGAACTCGTACGGGTCATTTCGAAATATGCCGGCCATTCTGCTTAGCGATTCGCCTTTCGATAACCCAGAGCGTCTTGCGCGATGATGAGCTTCTGAATGTTCACGGAACCTTCGACGATTTGATAAGACTTGGCGTCGCGATAATACCGCTCCACGGGAAATTCCGTTGAGTATCCATACGCGCCAAAAATCTTTAGCGCGGTGTCGGCGCAAAAAGCCGCGGCTTCGGCGGCCGCATACTTGGCGATGGAAACTTCTAGGTTATAAGGTCGGCCGCGGTCGGCCAGAGAGGCGGCGCGGTAAACCAGCAGACGGGCGGCTTCTTCCTGCACGATCATCTGTGCGATCAGATCCTGATTCATTTGAAACTGACCAATCTTCTCACCGAACTGCTCGCGCTGATTGGCATAATTTACCGCCGCCTCGCGGGCGGCCCTGGCCAGTCCGATGGCGCCGGCGGCGCAACCGAGACGCGTGTGATTCAAGTGGCGCATGCAGATTTTAAAACCATCGCCTTCTTGGCCGATGAGACGTTCTGCCGGAATCGCATAGTTATCGAAGGTCAATTCCCCGGTCGGCGAGGCATGCGCGCCCAGCTTGTCGAGATCGCGACGGCTTAATCCCGGCTGACTCAAGTCGGCGTAGAAAGCAGATATGCCGCGATGTTTTTGCGAGCGATCGGTATAGGCGAAGATGACTCCCGCATCAGCCACTGTGGCGTTGGTGATCCAGATTTTGGTGCCGTTGAGCAGATAATGTTGACCGTCGCGCTTGGCGCTGGTCTTCATCGACGCCACATCCGATCCGGCGTCGGGTTCGGTGATGGCAAACAAACCAATGGATTGGCCGCTCAAGAGACCCGGCAGGTATTTTTCTTTTTGCTCTTCATTGCCGAACTCGAAGAGCGTTACGGCGGGGCCGGCCTGCATATTGACATAAACCCGGATAGCGCTGTGGACGCGCGCGATTTCTTCCGAGACCAGCGTGTGGGCGAGGAAGCCAAGACCATTGCCGCCGAACTCCTCTGGAATCAAGCAACCGTAGAAACCCAGCTCGCCCATTTTGCCGACCAAGTCTTTGCGAAAGCGATGTTCTCGGTCATCTTGCGCGGCGCTCGGAGCGATTTCTTTCTCGGCGAAATCGTGGGCGAGCTTTTGCACCTCCGCCAACTCTTCCGGCAGCTCAAAGTCCATCGGCGGGCTCCTTACGCGAAAGATGTTTAGCGATTATGAGTCGCTGGATTTCAGAGGTTCCTTCGTAGATTCTCAGAGCTCGGACATCACGGTATAGACGCTCAATGACATTGCCAACGACAACGCCACTTCCACCGTGAATTTGTAACGACTGGTCGACGATCCGCTGCGCTGCTTCCGTGGCAAATAGTTTGGCCATCGATGTTTTCAGCGGAGCTTCTGGATGGTGATGGTCGTGCATCGAGGCAGCCTGGTAGACCAACAGGCGCGCAGCTTCAAGTTCTGTCGCCATATCGGCGAGCTTAAACTGGATTCCTTGGAACTCGGCAAGCGCGCGTCCGAACTGGCGCCTATTTCGGCTGTAGGTGAGAGCTTCTTCCAATGCTCTCCGCGCGAAACCAACGGCAGCCGCGCCCACGGTGCACCGTAGCGTGTCCAGCGTGCGCTGGGCGATCTTCCATCCCTCTCCTTCACCGCCTAACCGCTGGTGTTGCGGCACAAAGCAATCGTCGAAGGCCAGGACCCCGATGGGGTGAGGCGACAGCAGCGGAGTTTTTTCTTTGACGGTGAACCCGGCAGAGTCTGATTCGACGATGAAGGCAGTGAGACCCTTTGCCTTTGCCTCGGGATGTGTCGAAGCAAAGACCACGTAGGTGTGCGCGATCCCTGCATTGGAAATAAAGTGTTTAACCCCGTTGAGCCGATATCCGTTGGTGTCTCTTAGGGCGCTCGTGGCGATCGCGGAAACGTCTGATCCTGCGTTCGGTTCGGTCAGCGCGAAAGCAGCGAGCCTTTCTCCCTTTGCCAGCGGCGGCAAGTAGTGCCGTTGTTGCTCTTCGCTCCCGGCTAGCGCGATCGGAGAAGCCCCCAAGGCTTGAACGCCGAACATGACGTCCGCTAAAGCCGAACCCCATGCCAGCTCTTCACGGATGACACATAAACTGCGGGCGTGAACCGATTCTCGGTCGGCGCCGAATTTTCCCGGCACCGCATACGCGATTATTCCGTCTTTGCCGAGTTGTTTCGCCAGCCTGCAAGCTTCACTCTCAAGATCCAGCTGGCCATCGCCCGCGCTACCAAGGTGGCTCTTTACCCAGGCGCGAACCTGCCGGCGCAGTGTTGGCTGTTCTTGGTCGAACGAATGCTCCATGACGTAGAGTCAAACCGATTAATCCGCTAGCTCCTTTTGATAGTGCAACATCTTGCCGTGAACAAAACCCAATCTGCTGAAAAAATGCTGCATCTCGTCCTGGCTGTTGCTGACCAGAGTAAAAATGGTCTTGATACCGTGATCTTCAGCCGATTCGGCGAATTGTCTGACGAGTTCCTGGGCGATCCCTTGGCCGCGATACGCCGGGTCAACCCCGATTATTTCGATCCATGCGATGGTGCCGGGTAATCCGAACTCAAATTCACCGGAGCGTCCCAACACAAAGCCGACGACGCGATTGTCGATCTCGGCGACCAAAGAGGCCCAGTGGGGCCGAATGGCCTCGGAGATTTCAATTCTCTTCTCCCAGTACGCTGGACGCGCTATTCCGGTCTGGCGCTCCTCCAAGCTAACGATCGCAGATAGATCGCGCTTCTCCAGATTTCTGACGGAAATCTCTTTTTTCATTTTATTC
>JAICEJ010000519.1 GCA_025924215.1 Candidatus Binatia bacterium | reverse complement strand
CAAATTCTCTGAGAAACGCCGGTGTGTACAAAGTGCCCCGGATCGCTGAAGAGAGCCATGCCTTGGCCGGCCGGCCGACCACTTCCTGGTATTTATCGAGCGTGCGTTTAATGACGGCACGCTCTTCATCCGGCTGATTTGCGTAAGACGTAAGCAGATCGTTTTGCGCCCAGTTGTGCGGCACCAGTTCCCAGCCGCGCTCTTTTACCGCATCGACGATGCGCCGCCGCTCTACCATGGTCAGGCCGTTGATCGTGCACGATGGTTTGACTCCGCTCTTGTCAAACAAATCGATTAGCCGCCAGATGCCGATGCGCTGGCCGTATTCGCGCCATGTCCAATTTGCCGTATCGAGAACATCGCCGGGCAGCGCGTGCGGTATCGTCATCGGACCGCCCGTAAACAGCGGCTCCTTCTGACCCGGACGGGATTTCTCCCAGTATTCGATATTGATCGTCAGGATGATCGCGAGTCTTGCGCCATTAGGGAAGCGTAAGGGCCTGCGGTCGGGCAGCGCCACATACTTATAAGAAGACGGCAGTTCTTCGTTGCTCATACGACATCCGGCAAGCGGATTGGTAACAAAAACACTCCGTCCCGGCGGACAGCCAATCTTGGCCGCACTTTTAATATACGAGTTGCGTCTTTTGAGATCGGCTCGACTTCTGAAGTGTCGCTGTCCGAAGCTTGTCCTATCGCCTTCGACAAATCTTCTTTGCCATTACCGCCGGAAAATGCATTACAAACAAAATACGCCGTCCTTTCGCGAAAGTTCAGATGTCCAGTTTGAGCAGTTGCTTAACGTTCTCGCCAAGGATCTTTTCTTTCTCGCGATTGGGGATCGGCATAGCTTCGATACTGGGAACAGCAGCGGGGAGGTCGCCGATGATCAGTGGGAAGTCGCTGCCGAGGACCATGCGGCTTGCGCCGTAGAACTCGTAGGCCATTGCGAGCGCCGGTTGATAAAACGACACTGTGTCGCAGTAGAGCTCGCGCAGGTACTCGGAAGTCGGTTTCTTGGTTTTGATGCCGCAGGTGGGATCGTGGTAGCCGCGATCGATCCGGCCTGCCAGAAATGGAATGCCGGCGCCGAGGTGGGAGATTACAAACCTAAGTTCGGGAAAGCGGTCGAGAACTCCGGCGTAGGCAAGCCGCGTCGCCGAGAGCACGATGTCGAATTCGAAGCCGAGGATGATCGCGAGCCGCCACTCCTGCATGACTTGCGCGCCCAGGGGCGTAGTCGGATGGATGAAGATTGGAACGCCGAGCTGTTGCGCGCGCTCGTAAACCGGCAGGAGAAAATCCGAGTCGGGAGTTTTACCAGCGACGTTGGTGAGCATGCACATGCCTTTGAGGCCGAGTTCGAGGATCGCGCGGTCGAGTTCCCTCAAGGCGAGCCTCGTGTCGATCAGCGGCAGCATGGCGATACCCTGGAAGCGCTTTGGATATTGGCGCACGGCTTTGGCAATGCCGTTGTTGATCACGCGGCTCATTTCGGCGCTTTCTTCCGGTGAGAAACGGTCCACGCCCGGATGGGGCGACGATAGAATTTGCATGTCGACGCGAGTTTCAGTGATTCGGTCGACCCGGACGTCGAGGTCGAAGAAATCAGGCGTGATCGGGCCGGCTTTGGCGCCCATGCTCAAGATCCACTTTTCGCCCTTGTTGTCAGTTTCGATCCTGACATCCCCCGTCGAAGCTTCAAGTTTTTTTAAATAGTCCTCCGGATAGACATGGGCGTGAAAGTCTATGTTCATGTTTGAATCTCCTCTGAAACTCGCAAATAGTTTCCGATGGGTTCGGATGATCGAATGCGTTCCATTATTTTTCAGTGTCGTTATAGGATCGCGCCAACATGGCTTTGACCCGGGCGACAGCGGCGCTTCGATCGTAGCTTAAGAAGCGGGATGCCATCAGCAGGAACGGATCTCCGGCGAAAAAGCGCTCGTAGAGCACCTGACGTCCGGCGAAGCCGCTGCAGGCCAGATCCCAAGCGAGGCGAAAGAGCTGTACGCGTTCCCTGCCCATTAAAGTTGCCGATTGATAATAGCGGTTGATCTCTTCGCCAATCTCCGGTGAGTCCAAGTCGCGTTTGGTGACTGTCGCCATCAAGCCGCTCGAGCCGATAAGCTGCAAGATTTCGATCAGTCTCGGATAAATCTTGGGGAAATAGTTTCGCGCGGTGGACAGAATGTTCGGGTTCGGATGGACGAAGCCGCTTTCGTCGGTGATTGCGTCGGCTTCGGCCGCGCGCAAATAGGCACGCTCCGTTTCAACGGCATCAACGATCTCGCCTAGCATTTGTTGATAGGCGGGCAGCTCCGTCCGGCCAATTGCTTCGGCCATCAGACTCGCGATGCCGAGAACGAACTCCGCTTTAGCGAGATTTTTGACCGTAAATTGATGAATGCCGTGGAGAAAGGCCGGCGTATCGCGGAATAAGCGATTGCAGAGCACGATATCACCCTTCAAAAAAACGCGCTCCCAGGGCACCACGACATTGTGGAACACCGCAACGGCATCCATTTCTTCATAGCGCGATGCAAGCGGGTAGTCCGCCGGCGACCCTCCGGTGTCGAGACTATCGCGACAAATGAATTTCAATCCAGGCGTCGCCACCGGCACCGTGAAGGCAAAGGCAAAGCGGGGCGCGTCACTTTGTTGAGTACGCGACGGCGAAGGGAACACGTAGAGCTCGTCGGCGTACGGCGCGAGCGTTGCGAGCATACGCGCACCGCTCACGATCAAACCTTCGGCGCTATCGCCAACCACGTGCAGCGGCACGGAGGGGTCGGCTTGTTCCGACTGACTGCGCGCGCGGTTGATTTGCGGGTCGACGAAGGTATGGGTGCCGCAGAGATCGCGCTCCCGGCAGAATTCATAATAGGCGGAGATACGCTCGGCATACTCCGCACCATTCTTGGCGAAGTGCGGCAGGGACGAAGCACAGCCGGCCAGAATTGCATTCAAATAATCGGGGGTGCGCCCGAGCATACCCCCGCTGAAATCAGCCCAATCCTTGAACATCATACGACGGCGCACCAGGTCCTCGATGCTGCGTGGCTGGATGAACGAGAGGCTAACCGGATCACCGGTCGTCGGCGAAGGGTAGGTGAGCTTCGATTGCAGCGCCGGCTGCCTCTGCATGTCGTAAAGCTGGGCGAGAGTGCGCGCCGCGCGGCCGAGGATGGGGTGCTCGACGACGCTTTTGACGCGCTCGCCGGCAAACCAAATCTCGCGGTGATCGGCGAGACCCGCCAGATATTCGGAACCTGTGCGAGCGGGCATTTCTTCCTCTGTATGGTCGATTCGACTGCCGGGACAGTAGCCGACGTAGCCGAGTGATGTCAACTTTGCGTTTTTGGCGAAGCAGCCAAACAGCGCACTCAGCACCGACCCGACATTTTTCCAGACCGCCTCGCACGCGAGGCTGTAAGCAAAGGACCACTCCCCAAGCGATCGCGGGTGATGTGACGGATCGCTCGTGCGCAGACAACCTGTCCGTTTACCTGCTCACGGTTTCGAGCGTCGATGCCTCACTGACCATAGTGACGTGAGTTATTATCGATTGGGGCTAGCACAATGTTGCAAGATAATATTCTGAAGGCAGAATATGTGATCTCGCTGCGTTGAATCAAAGGCTGATGTGCTAAGCGTCAATT
>JAICEJ010000518.1 GCA_025924215.1 Candidatus Binatia bacterium | reverse complement strand
TCCGCACGTCGATAGAAAACATCAGATTTGTTTCGGTAGCTTGCGAATCATTTCACAAAACCATAGGTAGAACGGATCAACTAGTTACGCGATCTTCAACTTCGTTCACAACTAAAATCTAAAGATTTTAGTTCCGCTAACCATTTTCTACTCGACCGATGACGCGATAGATCGTTACCTTCTCATCTTTACCTTTTAGATTCGCCTCACCAACCCTTTTCGTTACGAACTGATGATCAAGATGGCGCAGCGTTGTTTCACCAACGAGGATGCGGCACGGGCTATATGCTAAATCGGGGTCGATCAGATCCTTCTCGAAGCTCTCGAGCCTCGCTGCGACGTTGACCGTATCACCCACCGTGGTGTACTTCAATCGTTGCGCACTTCCCAGACTACCGGCTACCACAGGGCCGGTGAAAATGCCGATACGCATCTCTACGGTGGCGAGATCTTGCTGCTGCCAGCTAGAATTGAGACGTTTCAGCTCTCTTTCCATGGCCAACGCACAATTCACCGCAGCTACCGCGTCCTGTGCTATTTCGGCTTGGGTGACTCGAGGCACCGGCACTCCGAAATCAGCCTTGATTGCGTCGCCGAAGTAATCATCGACGACGCCTCCATGTTCCATCACCAGTTGAGCCATGGCTTCCATATAAATGTTCAGCCAATCGAGCAGCGCCTGAGGATCGATTTTTTCTGATACTGAAGTAAACCCACTTAGGTCTGTAAAGAGCACAGTTACGGTGAACTTTTGAGACCTTGGCCGGCCTCCGTCCATAAACTGATCCCGCTCTTGCCAGATTGCCTCGGCAACTTCCGTCGAAACATGCCGCGAGAATAATTGCATTAGGAGCGCCCGCTCTTTTTTTTCCTGGTTCAACATATAGGTGGTGACGAGGGCCGCGGAGCCGAGCGAGGCAAACGCAGGAGGCACTGAAGGAATCCACCAGTCGCTCAAAAACGCGACGTAGGCGGCAAAAATCAAGATCAATAGACCGCTCCCACCCAACATCAAAAACCTCAATGGTGAGCGCACCCCGAGACCTAAGGCACCGCCCATAATGCCCCACAGGAGGATCCAGCCCATCTCTTGGCCATCAGTGGTGGTTCTAACTTGCCTGTGCCCTTCAAGAGCCCCTCTTAGGTACTGACTTACAACTTGAGCGTGCAATTCCACTCCCGAAATGGCCTGGCCCCGCAGGCCTCGGCTGTGGGGCGTATAAAAAAAGTCTTTGACGCTCTCGGTGTTGACTCCTATGAGTACAACTCTGTCCTTTATGACCGCGGCGGGGACCTCGCCGGAAACTAGTGCAGTAAGCGTAAACGATCGTAGGGGTGCTCGCACACCTTTGAAATCGAGCAAGATCTGGTACCCCCCTGCATCAGCGCCGACATATGCCCCGTCATTGCTTTCGAAGGGATGAAAGGTGGTTCGACCGAGTCGCATGTGTTCCGGATTCGATGGGTCCGGTTGTGGCGTAGTTCCTTCCGCTTGCAAATAAAGCAGCGCCTGGCGCAAAGAGAAAGAATAGAGAGTTTGCTTTCCGTCATCCATAAGAAGCAAGCCGCGACGGACAATCCCATCCGCATCGATCGGGATGTCATTGAAGCCCACCTGCTCGGTGCCCTTCAATACGGGGGGAGGCGGTATGGTGCTTGCCGGATCATCGGCAAATTTCGTCGTTACGATGATGCGGCGATTGCTGGTTAAGATTGCATTGAGCCTGTCGTGTCCGGGCGGGACCGGGATGTCCCGATATATATCCACGCCGATCGCGCGCGGATGAGACTGGCTGAGGATCTCTAACGCCTGAGCAAGAACATCGTCCGTCAGCGGCCAGCGGCCCTGCTTTCGAATATCATCCTCGGTGACAGTGACAAGAACAATTCGCGGGTCTGGCTCGGAAACATCGGGACGTAATCTAATGCAGAGGTCGTATGCCGCAAGCTCGAGCGATTCGAGCATACCGAGACTGCGCAGACCCACAATCCCCAGTGAAAATAGGAGACCGATCAGGATGGCGGCGGCCGGCGGTGATCGCAAAAATTTATGTGCTGAGCTCACGGCAGACAAGCCGATTTACAGCCAGTTATTAATCAACAAGAAGGGAGACCAGAAGCCCGGATGTTCGTACCGCGGGTTACTGAGCATCGTTTTCTGCGCGCGCTGAAGCGCGATTGCCCTGGAGGTCGTTGAATCCTTGAGCCCCCGATAAAACTCCATGACCAGGTCCACGGATGCTTCATCGTTAATATTCCACAGCGTAGCGAGCGCACTTCTGGCTCCCGCCTTGATCGCCATGCCTGCAAGGCCCAACGCGGCCCGATCGTCGCCAGCGGCCGTGTCGCAGGCGCTCAGAGTAAGTAGCTCCAACGGATCATCACGGAACCTAAAGACTCCCACCATATGATGGAGGCGGTCCAACGACAGCTTCTCGTCAAAAGTGAGGAGGAACGTCTTGTCAACTTCGTTTCCAAACTCCCCGTGCGAGGCGACGTGAACAATCGTGAAATGCTCATCCTTCAACTTCTTTTCCAGATTCGAAGCGAGAAACTCTCGGTCCACGAGCGTTGTGCTTCCGAAGAGCACGTGAAGGGCTTTAAGCTCGTCTGAGACATTGGGCAAAGCGGGGAAACCTTGCACAGCTTCGGTTACGCCAACGGCCAGAACATTCATGTTCTCCCGCTTGATCGGGCGAGGATCAGTCAGGTTTAGGCTGGGGGTTGTCCCTAAGGCGTATTTAGCCACGAGAAATTGCTTGCCGTCGTGTAGGGCTGCCATCGGAATGGTCCGGAGTGCTCCGTCCGGAACGAACACCAGAGTATCAATGGGAAAAGCTGATAAGTCCGGCTCCAAGGGGCGAATCAGCCAATCATAGAGTTTTTGAGCATGAGGAAGATACTCTCTCGTTGTACGTTTCTCCAGCTTACGCCGCAATTGCCGCACCTCTTCTGTCAGAGTCTCCGCCCTCACGGGAATCAACAGCCGCTTGAGCCCATTCGGCAAGCTGACCAGCAACTCAGTTCGGTCGGCCAGGACAATCGGGTAGATAACAACCGCTGTCTGCGCCACAACGTCGAGCGTGGTGATCTTCGCCAGGGCAGTATCCACGCAGTCGTCACGGAAGTAATCCCGCAGTTCGGCCGCCTTAAACAATTCGACGGCCTCGCGCGCTTCAATGAGGTACGGCGCCGCCTGGTCACGGTCCTGCAGCGACGCTGCGCGTTGCAGCAGCAGATCCACCAGCTCAAAGTAGAGCGGCCCCATGGTTTCACGGAACGAACCTTGCGGGGCTCCATAACTGACCGACAGTTCGGCCCGAATGGACTGAAGCGTCCGGACGGCACGGCGATAAGAGCCAATTGCGTCCTCGATTGTTCCGGTTTTCCTGAGCAGGCGTCCCGTCTGCCACTCCCAGCGATAAAGAGATTCAGGAGCGTTTATTTGCTGCGCTGCGAAGGTAGCTCTACGGGTCACCTGCAAAGCCTCTTGGTACCGATGTTCTTCATCGTACAATTTGCCGAGATGGCCCCAAGCGTATGAGGACCCCCGGCGGTCTCCGATATTTTCCGCCACAGTGGCCGCTTCACTAAAGGACTGAAATGCAGCCAGAAAAAGAGAATCTTTGGCATCAGTCAGATTTGAGCGCAGGTCGGAGTAG
>JAICEJ010000517.1 GCA_025924215.1 Candidatus Binatia bacterium | reverse complement strand
CGGCAGCTTGGCAGGACTTGACTCTTGATCGAAGAGACGACGCAATACGCAGCAAGTGCAACTAAGGCACAATCAAATTATCGGGTTCGGCTGTGGATTTGATGAAAGCGCTTGACCCAGTCACAAGCCTAGACGGATTGGCATTTAAACACTAAAAGAAAAATATCTCCGGCGGGTTATGATCGTTGCACTGTTTCTCGCCTACTCGCGGCTGATGCTCTGGGTGCTGCCTCGTCTGGGCGTGCGAACTCGATTTGACGATGACTTCGAGTCTCGACACACAGCAGTCACAACCTCCCCGCTCAATTATCCTTAACGAGTATGCCACGGAAGGTTCGCTGTAGAACTGATTTTGCAATAGCAGTTAATGTGTTTCGATCAAGACAATGATGGAATCGAAAAAGCTTGTCAGCTAATCTCCAGCTCTTCGATCTTGCGGTAGAGCGACGAGAGACTGATATCCAGAAGCCTGGCTGCCTCTTTCCGGTCTTGATGGGCTTGGTCCAGAGCGCGCAGAATGTGCTGCTTTTCGAATTGTCGCAACGCATCCCTGAGATTGAATGTGAAGCCAGAATTGGTTTGACTACTGGCGATGATAGCGCTTGGCAGATTCTTCAACATGATTCGGTCGCCTTCGGCAAGAATCATCGTATGCTCAATGACGTTGTCCAGCTCGCGTACGTTGCCCTTCCATTGCAGCGCCATGAGAACGCGCACCGCGGCCTCGTCCATACCCTGAAAGTTTCTTTTGAGCTCCGGGTTGTGACGCTTGATGAAATGTTCAATCAACTCCGGAATATCCTCCGGCCGCTCCCGTAAAGGGGGAATATGGATTTCCATGACATTGAGACGATAGTAGAGATCTTCGCGAAAGCGACCGGCTTCAACTTCGGTATGTAAGTTTCGATTGGTCGCCGCCAAAACGCGAACGTCGATATGACGCGGTGTCGTGCTCCCCAGCGGAAGAATTTCCTTAGCCTCCAAAGCTCTGAGCAATTTGACTTGGAGGTGCTGTGGAATCTCGCCGATTTCGTCGAGGAAAATGGTTCCACCCCTGGCCTTTTCGAACAAACCTTCTTGATTGGCGAAAGCGCCGGTGAAAGAACCTTTTACATGGCCGAAAACAAGACTTTCCAGCAGCGTCTCCGGTAGCGCGCCGCAGTTGACCGGCAGAAAAAGTTTCTCGCGGCGATCGCTAAGCGCGTGAAGCGCCAGAGCGATGAGCTCTTTGCCGGTGCCGCTTTCGCCCGTGATGAGAACCGTGGCCTGAGTGTTGGCAACCTTCTTGACCAGCTCTAAGACGTCATGAATCGCCTTGCTTTTGCCAATGATGTTGTTCAATTGAAAGTCCATTGAGCTTTTAAGCCGGATGTAGCACTCATCGGTACGTCACGCGGTTTGCATTGTTTTGCGCGCGAATCCTCTCCTCACAAAATGACCGCAGCACGCCATCGGCAAGATAAAAGCGTACGATGAATGTGTCAAGGAGGTGGGAGTTGGAACTCGGACTCAGAGTCTCTCGGCCGCTTGAATAAGCTCCGGATCGGAACAGAAGTGGCGCAGTGCGGCCTTTAGTTTTTGTCTTTGCACCGCGGCGGGAACGCCCAAACTTTCCATGGTTTTGCCGATGTGCGGCCCTCCCAATTGCAACAATTTGCCGTAGATCACATCGATCTCCGAGCTTTCTATTTCTAGCGCAATTCTGAAAGCATCCTCGACGGCGAGCGTCGGTGTACCTTGGTCGAGAAGGGACTGCAGTCGAGCGGCTACTCTGTCGGCACTGTCACTGCTGATCATCGGATCGACGGATTCGTCCTCATAGTTAAGGATAAGGTCCCGGCACGCGCCCAGAATACTCGCGTGCTGCTCTTCTTCTCGCGCCATTTCCCACCAGAAATCACGCAGCTCCTGTCGGGTGAGAAAAAGATGCGAGAACCGGTAGTAAATTCTTGATACCAGTCGTTCGATCTCGGCAAACCGGAGCAGCGGATCAAACGGCGCTGACGTATTCATGACTTCTGGATTCCTATCAGAAATTGAAGCAGCTCTACATGCTTCTCCGAATCGGGGTGCCGCAGCTAGCCATCTTGCAATAGCCAACCAAATCCGAGTCGTAGAAGCCGATCCCGCAACTCTAACAGGATTGTAGTTTATCACCTGCCGAGAACGCCGCCACCCCATTAGCAGCCTAAGATCAGTTCTGTGGCATCCCCAGTTCGCCCAACCTTGAGCTAGAAACGTGTGCTTCGGCGTTCACGAACAGTTCTATAAAGCTCCGGCACCGATTCTAAGCGATCACCATCTTGGAGTTATTATGAGGCGGCTTTCAAGCAGCGTCGGTTGAAGCATTTATGCCCAACGACTTACGGCCGATTAGGCGGCCCTTGCGGTCTTGCGCTTATGCGCCGGTATGATCAGGACCGGGCATGAAGCGCGGGCGATAACTTTTTCCGAAACGCTGCCGATCAGCAAGTGATCAATGCCAGTTCGGCCATGGGTTGACATAACGATCCTGTCCACCCGCTCAGCTTCCGCCTTTTCGACTATATTGTCGACGGCGCCGCCGAACTCAACCACCTGCCGAACTTCGGTTAGATTCATCTCCTCCGGAAACTTCTCCCGCAGGAACTTGTCCAAGGACTGTTTATGAAACTCCAGCATCTCACGAAACGGCCTAGAATGCTCGGGCTTGGTCCAGGGATCGCCTAAGTCGATAACGTAATATACGATCACCTCTGCGCCTCGCAATCGTCCCATTTCAAACGCGTGTCGCAGTCCTACGCAGGAAAGGTCCGAGAGATCCGTTGGCGCGAGAATTTTTTTTATTGCTTCCATTTAACCTCCTGATGCCTCTACTTGATAAAGAGTCGCTAGCGCAAGAACTATACCGCTACCCATCAGCGAAAGTATCTCTAAAATTGTACTGGAGAGCCGTTTGTAATCGCAAATGTTAGAATTTAGTGCGGATTTTTTCTTAGGAAGGCGAAAGTCAGCGAGCAAATCGCTCACCCCCTCGATTCACCCTGTCGTCTCGACGTCCTTGAGTCAACCCAAGCTAAGCATAGGAAAAGGACGGGTAGCGCGATTATGACAGCTACCTGGATGCGGGCTTACGACCAGCCGTTCGATTGGAACGAATCGAACGGCTTCCGCCTATTCATGCATCTTTCAGGTTCCGCTTTAGGTACTCGAGCAGCTCCACGTGCTTTTCCGAATCGCGGATCATTGAATCTATAAGGATCTTAAAAACTCCGCGATAGTATCCGCTACTCGCCTTCAGTAGAGTTTTGTATTCCGTTATCCCGTCCTTTTCGAGGCGAATCAATTCGTCGGTCACGTCTAGGAGCTCCTTGGTTGGGCCCGTGACCGCGCCGGTGTTTTCAAGGCTGTCCGCAGGCCTCGTCCAGGTGAGACTCCCCTTCAGCGTCGATACCATTGCGTGCACCACCGCACGATGTTTCTCTTCGTCTGAAACGATGAGCTGCAAGAGAAATCGCGTTAGCGGGCTCGGCATATGCGCCAAAGTCTTTTTGTAGAATTCGAGAGCATGGTCTTCCTTGGCTTCGTGGGCTTCAAATTCGTTTAGTAGCCTTTCGATCGGTGATATGCCCTCGCGCGTGGCCATGAACTCAGACAACGCGTTTACATCTGCGAAGTCTTCCATCAT
>JAICEJ010000516.1 GCA_025924215.1 Candidatus Binatia bacterium | reverse complement strand
TCTTGTCGAGATGATCGAAACGAAGGTTGTGCGGCGCAGCGCCCCCACCAAACCAACTGGCGTCGATCTTAGCGATCTGGAAGGGACTCTGAGACAGCTCAAGATCGACCGCAGCGTACCATCGGTAAGCCGCTTTTTTACTGGCGGCTTATCGCAAGCTAAAAAGCGGTTCGCCACATTTTTACGGAGAAAGCTCGCGCACTACAAAGACAACCGCAATCAGCCGCAAACCGATTACGTGTCGCACATGAGCCCATACTTACACTTCGGTCAGATCTCGCCTCTATATCTGGCGTTGGGCATTCGGCGGCGGCGCGCAGCCGACCGCGCCAACGCCGAGACTTACTTTGAGGAGCTGGTTGTGAGGCGCGAGTTATCGATGAACTTCGTCGAGTTCACCGACAACTATGATTCCATCACCTGCTTGCCGGCGTGGGCAAAAGAAACTCTCAACAATCACCGCCGCGATGCCCGGGAGCATCTTTATTCGCCAGCGGAAATGGAGCGGGCTAAGACGCATGATCGCTATTGGAATGCGGCATGGCTTGAAGCCAAGCGAACGGGATACATGCACAGCTATATGCGCATGTACTGGGCGAAACAAATTTTAAGATGGTCGCGCTCACCGGAAGAAGGTTTCGATACCGCCCTAGTTCTGATGAATAAGTATTTCCTAGACGGCCGGGACGCCAACTCGTACGCCGGTGTCGCCTGGGTTTTCGGCAATCACGACCGGCCTTTTTACGATCGGGAAGTTTTTGGAACGGTTCGCTCCATGACCGCGTCCGGCCTGAAAAGAAAAGCAGACATGGAAGCTTATATCGCGAAAGTAGAAAGCTTTAGAGAGAGCGATGAGTAAAGCGTGGGGCGCGTGGAGATTTAGAAAGCCCCCTTCGCGCCCTTCTTAGTTCGCACCTACACGAAATCGAGATCCTTACTTACAAAGGCCAGTGGTTTCGCTTGAGCGACCGCCGTCCGGAGGAGTCATTGCGGCCGCTCCGTTTGAATAAAGCGCGTAACTAGTAATTGTTCGGGCTGATTCATTTCTCCAGCCGATCCAGAATTGTGGTGTCGTAGAATTCCTTCGGCGCAGCTTTTCCCGCTTCCGGACGAACGGTCGAGGCTAAAAAGTCGAGGATGCCTTGAAGGCCGCTGTCGGATACTTTTAAGTCCTTGGTAAATCCGGGTGGATTCGATTCGAAATCATACGTTTTCTGCAGCACATCCGGATCCGATTGCTGGGTGTATTTACTAAGCACGAACATCGCGAGCTTTGGATCTTCATACCAGCGTAGGTTTGCCTGCCGCAGAGCTCTGAGCAAACGCAGCCATGTATCCGCGCTCGAATGAATTCGATCCTTGCGAACCACGACGCCCGTGTTCTGGTAAGGTTTGTCGTAGGTATCCACTAGGCGCGAAAACTTCATCGCATCCGCTCTAAAACTGTAAGGCGGAGCGAGCGTGACGCCCGCAACCTGGCGCGATTGCAATGCCGACCACATTACTCCCGAACTTCCCAACGGCATAAGCTGCACGTCGGTGGGCTTCAAACCCATCTTTGTCAGCGCAACTCTATTTCCGTAGTCTGCGGGTGTGCCAGGCCGATTTGTGCCGACAATCTTTCCCCGAAGCTGCGCCGAGCTTTGGATATCCGGCTGCGCGTGAAAAGAAAAGATCATTTTGTTATGCAGTCCCGCAATAAAAGCAATGCTGGCGCCGCTCAGGACAGCGGGTATTACCGACGGCGCAGAGATCACGACCGCATCGACCTCGCCTGCGACAAGGGCAGCAATGGCGACTCTTGCGTCAATGAAGACAATCCTCGGGTCGAGCCCTTCGCGCTGGTACGCACCGATCTCGCTCGCAATCCAGATCGGCGCCATGGTGGTCACCGGTGAAACATACGCAATCCGGATTGTGTGCGGTTGACCGCTGGCTCGCTCTGCGCCTCGACCATCGCCGAGCGACAAGACCAGGAGCCAAATCAAACTATAGACGACTGCTAAGTGTCGAAACATGTGAGATCCTCCGGTCGCCTTATATGATCCAGCGGGGGAGCGTGTCAATTGGAATTGAGCCGCTGTGGTAGGTCAGCGACAGTGTCACCCAACACTGTGCAACGATTATTTCAGCCATGGTTAAGATTTTCTTCGAGGGGACGTTAGATCGAACTCACGCGCTGAAGCTTGGGACCTCCAGAGATGCTGACGCCGAGAACCTCACTGGAGGGGCGAAACTCGTCATGCGGTTACCATGCCGCTTTCCAGAGTAACCGCAGACTCTTCCTAGTTGGGGGAAAAATTCCATGCCCCTGATCGAAATGTGCTAAGTACGAAGGAATCTTTTATTGACGAACACATTAAGGTAGCCCAACAATCCCGGAGTGATGAAGGAGGTTTCCCATGCCCGCTTTTCTAGGAAGGTCAGGCGTTGCGATCGCTCTGCTGGCTGCCGCAGTCCTGGTTTGCGCTAGCCATTCACAAGCGCAGCCGGGACTGAAGAAAGTTCGAGTTTCGATTCCAGCTGCAAACGTGACGTACTTGCCGTTTTACGCAGCCAAAGACCGGGGCTATTACAAAGATGAAGGAATCGACGTTGAGTTCATTCTGATGCCCGCCGCCCTCGCCAGCACGGCGGCGCTCACCGGTGACATCGATTACAATGGCGCCGTGACCGGCGTTGTCGCTGCGGCCGTCAGGGGACAGCCGATCAAGGCGGTCATTTTCACGATGAGCTCGCCTGTGCAAGGTCTTATGGCAAAAGCAGAAATTAAAAATTTTCAACAACTCAAATCCAAAAAAATTGCCGTCAGCTCACCCGGTGCTACGACGGACCTCGCGACTCGATATACCTTGCGCCGCGAAGGCTTGGAATTTGGCCGGGATTATTCAACCGTCTATGTAGCATCCGAGGCCGGGCGGCTCGCGGCCCTCGACGCCGGGATTGTCGACGCCGCGATGCTTTCGGTGCCCGAGAACATTCTCGCGCGGCAAAAAGGTTTCAACGAGCTGGCTTTTTCCGGCGATTACATCGAGTTTCCGCAAAATGGCTTCGGCGCCTCGATAAAAAAGATCAAAGACAATCCTGACGAGATTTACCGGATGGTGCGCGGCACCCTGCGTGGACTGATGTTTGTCTCCGATAACAAGAACAAAGACGCTTGCCTCGACATGATCGCCAAGCACTGGAGTGTAAAGAACCGCGCAATGGCGAGCGAAATGTATGATTACATGGTCAGGGTGATGCTCCGTGATGGCGCCATCAACATGAACGGACTTCAGGCCCTGGTAGATCAACAACGAGAAAGCGCCAAAGTATCAGAGCCCATCAGTGCGGCTCAGGTGATCGATTACAGCTTCGTGGAAAAAGCGCGCAAGGAATTAGCTGCCGGACGACAGTAATTTGTCCTTGGACTATGTCGTTCGAATTGATCTCCCTACCCTGCTACGCCATCAAAGAAGAATCATTTTAAAAGCGCTTGCGCTACCTGAGGTCCAACCTCTCCAGTGCGGGTTTATAGTTTCAATCAGAGACCCGACACTGTAATCTTAAACCTGCCAGATGATTTCTCTGCCAGAAAAGTGGCGCCAACTGCGTCAGTCCTTCACTCACACGCCACAAGCCGTTCGCTTTGTCTGGCGCACCAACCGTTGGGCAACTGTGGGATTGGGTTTGTTGAC
>JAICEJ010000515.1 GCA_025924215.1 Candidatus Binatia bacterium | reverse complement strand
CGCCCGCGCCGATCGTAATCGCCTCGGCTTCGCTGGACACCGGAATGAGCTTGAACGAATCGTCGCTTCTAATCAGCGGCAGGATTTGACTCAGCCTGGTTTCAGGCAAATAGGTGACCACGTCGATGCCGGCTTCACGTAAGCTCGTGACCAGTTTTTGCGCTAGTTCTTGTTCCATACGGCCACTGCTCGGTTCAGCAACGGAATTGCGCTCTCATCCCGGAGCGCTCGACGGATGAAGCATGACACCAAGAGGCTGTGGATAGGAGGGGGCGAGGCTGGAAAGGCGAAGGCAGGCGACCGCAAAAGATCGACGACTTGGTTGGTGCTCGGCCAGCCGTTGTAGGTCATTTGTGTGGTCGCTTATCCACGGACCACGAGCGGCACACTTCAAGGCACCCACCCATTGCCTTCGCCTTGGAAGCTTTGACCCGATAGCAGCATCATCAGAAGATTATCCGGCTGTGGGATTATTCCTCACTTCACTCCCAGTTCCTGATTGACCTCGCGCTGCAGTGAAAAATCGAAAATCTTCGACGCTGACACCGGCTCCTTCAGTTTGAGCAGCTCGGCTTCGGACTTGAGAAACTCCTCGATCTCTTTATCAGAAGGGATACCGTTCAAAGTGAACGCCGGTTTTGCCAGGCGGTAGGACTCCACTGCCACGGGCAGCTCAACGTTCTGATATTTTGCCAGGACTTCGCTGGTGCCGCGCTCATTTTCCATGAAGTAACGGTTCGCTCGCATGCGCGCGCGCAAGACGCGCTTCAGCACATCTCTTTTTTCGCGCAGAAATTTTTCCGTCACCGCGGTGCCATTCTGAAGGTTGGCCAGATCTTCCATTGCCGAACCGAGAACGTTCATGTTGTACTTATCGCGCGCCAGAATAACGGTCGGCGGCGAAAGCGCCGCGGCATCGATGGTTTTGCCGACCAAGCTTTGCAGCTGAGCCGGGACGTCGCCGCCGACAACTACAGTAATATCCTTTTCGTCGACGCCGCCTTTGCGTATCAGACGCATAGCCGCCGAGTGCTGCGAGCCGCCCAATGTGGTGGTGCCCAAGGTTTTACCTTTGAGCTGCGCAATCGAGGTGATTTCCGGCCTGGATACCAGCCAGAAGAGATTGCGTTTGAGACTGACAGTCAAGATCTTCATCGGCAGCTCGCTGCGCTCTAGAGCTCGGATGACCGTGCCGACGCCATTGGTAGCTTGAACCTGCCCGCTCAATGCCGCGGCGATGGCAACGTTGCCGCGAATCTGAACGATATCGACATCGAGCCCTTCGTCGCGGAAGAACCCGCGGTCTCTGGCGATATAAAGATCGATGGCGGCGATGCTGCGGCTGGGAATCGAGAAGATCAGCTTCTCGGCGGTTTGCGCCGGCGACGACTCAATCGAAAATAAAACCGCGAGCAGGCACAGAACCGCAGGGAAACCAGCGGCATAGATTTTTCGGCTAAGGGTGATCAGCATGGATGCCTCGGCAGTGTGATGTTCTCGCCTCGATGATCGCGCTCAGTGGCAGCCGCAGCTACTTAGGGGTCTCACCCATTTCCTTCAAGATCTCGCGCACGATAGTAAAATCAAATACGTCGTCCACGGCGACGTTTCTCTTGGCTTCAACATTCCAGCGCGTGCTCTCGATCACATTCTCAAGCGTCGGCCGCGACACCAGCAGATTGCGGCTATAGTTCTTGTAGTTGTACTGATAGGCCTCCTCGGCGACTTCCAGTTTCGATCTGCCCCAAGCGGCAAGGATCTTGATCGCCCCCTTGGGGTTATCCAAAATAAACCGATTGGCCCGCAGCAGAGCGCGGGTTATTTTTTTGACTTCGTCTCGCTCGTTCTTGAGCTTCTGCTCGTGCAGCCCGATACCGTTCACCGGAAAAGCAAACAGATCGCGCACGTTCAATAATGTTTTGAAGCCGGCAGCTTCGGCCCGCAGATTCCCCGGCGGAGTTAGGAATGCCGCCTGAACAACGCCGGTTTGCAATTGCGTGAGTCGCGCCGAACTGCTGCCGGCGGCGACATACTGAACATCGCTTTTCGGGTCGAGCTTGAAGTGCGCCGAAGTCAGCCGGGCGAGGATATCGACCAGAGAGCCGAATGAGCTAATCGCGATCTTCTTGCCTTTAAGATCAGCAAACTTCTGGATGCTCGGGTGAACCACCACGGCGTGATTCGGCCGCTCGATCAAAATGCCGGCGACTTTGAGCGGCAGCCCGCGAAGATTCGCGGTGACGACGGATTGCAAGATAAGATTGTAATCGATATTGCCGGCCGCCAGAGCGGCGACCGACACATTGGCGTTCATCTGCAGCACTTCGACGTCCAGCCCCTCGTCTTTGAAATAGCCTTGGAAGTGAGCGACACCGCCGCTCAGAAACGACATGTCCGGATTGGACACACCGATGTAAATCGGTTTCGCGTCAATGCTCTGAAATCCTAAAGTAACGAAAGCAATTAAAAAGCCGGTTATCTTACACACTCCAAGTTTCATCTTTCATTCTCCCGTTGCAAGTTGATTGTAATAAGCAACAAGTTCCTGCAGGCTGCTCAAAAGACCTCATAGGCGAGGCGCGCGATGGCCGACGAGCGGAAGCGTACGTTCTTAGTACGTTGAACGAGTCGGGCAAGCGCAACGAAGCATATGAGACTTTTCAGCAGCCTGCTACTCGGTAAATTCGCCGGTGAATAACAGAGCCACCGGCAACTTCAAAGCATTCATCATGCGCACGGCGTCTTTGACTCGCGCCTCAAGCTGTTCGCCGGAGTCCACCACGACGTGTTCGATGCCGATGGTCTTTAGCAGGCCGACCGTCTTGATACCATAGTGAGAAAACAAAAAAGAGTTTCGCTGATCATCGAAGCTGCCGACGAAAGCTACTACCAGAAGCATCGGCACGCCATAGCGCTCGCCGACCGTAAGAAGGTTATAGGCGGAGACAAACAGGCCGGTGCCTTCCATATAGACTGCCGCACGTTTGCCGCCCAACGCCGCGCCGGCGGCAATGCCGACAGCCTCCGCTTCACTCGCCACCGGCGCCAAGCTAAACGCTTCGTCCGCTTTCATCAGCGGAAGAATCTCACTCAATCGGGTCTCGGGAATGTAACTGACGAAATCGATTCCGGCTTTTTTCAGTGCGGCAACTGTTCTACGGGCGAGCTCGACGTTCATGATCGGTTAACCGCGCCCGTGAAAAATCGGCTTGCCTTCGGTGCGTTCCAGATAACGCACGAAACGATACTTTGTTTCCAATAGATCGACGTTGCTTCTGGTAATCTTGCGGTGCCCGACACTCTCTTCGATCTTACAGACCACGAAGCGTAAGCCGCTCTCCTTGAGAGCGGCGCTTGCTTCTTTTTTGAAGTCGTCCAATTCCGATACGGTGACCGAATGGTCGATGCCCGATGCGTTCGCTACTCCCGCCAGATCCGTTTTACCCGCTGTGGCACTCGGGTAACTGATTCGCGTGCCGCTGTAAGCCTGATTGTCGAAAACGAATACCGCCAGATTCGCCGGGTTCAGATTGGCCAATGTCGGCAGGTTGAAGAGCGAAAGCAGCACGCTGCCATCGGACTCGAAGACAAACACTTTCCGGTGCGGCAGCGCCAGCGCCAGACCGATGCCGACCGCAAGGGCATTTCCCATGGAGCCGAGATTGAGGTCGGCCTCTCGTTTTGACAGATGCCCCCATTCGACCCTCTGGCCGCTCAGCGAT
>JAICEJ010000514.1 GCA_025924215.1 Candidatus Binatia bacterium | reverse complement strand
ATGGCATGAAAGCGGCGGCTTGCCAAGAAGTTATGCCTCGTTTTAATGATAAAACTCCCGCGATGCCGCGAGCGCTGGCTGTGGCCTCAACCGCTAACATATTCACTCATTCAGCGCTTGCCGCAGGATAAACTCTTTGCCAAGATCGGATGCCATCCAGAGTAGCAGGCGGATTCTGATCATCCTATTTCAAACGGGAGCAGATTCATGAAAACTCGATCGGTTTATTTATTCATCTTGTTTTTTGTTTTTATTCCCTCCTTCCAAGCGGCTGAAGGCGCTGCGCCGTTAAACAAGATCGTCATGACCTCGGGATCGGCCAGCGAGCGCGATGGCGCGGTTTATGTAGCTCAGGACCAGGGCTTATTCCGCAAGCACGGCGTCGATTTGAATTTCGTCCAGGTTCGCAATGGGCCGGTGGCGATGTCGGCACTGAGCTCGGGCGAAACTCAATTTCACTGGGGCTCGGTTTCCGGCGCGAACCTAGGCGCGATTGCCGAAGGGGCCGACCTGGTGTTTGTTGCCGGATTTATTAACCGGCTGTCAGGGATGTTCGTGGCCAATCCAAAGATCAAAACGCCCGCGGAGTTAAAAGGCAAGAGTCTCGGGGTCAATAGCTTAAGCGGCGGTGGATGGATTTTCTCGATGTTGATGCTGGATTACTGGGGGTTGGTCCCCGAGCGCGACAAAATTCAATTCAGAACGTTGGGGGAGCAGGCGGTGATGGCCCAAGGTGTGCTCAACGGCACTGTAGATGCATCGTTCCTAGGTTATACCTTCGGCAAGATGCTCGAGGGCAAAGGCTTCACGGTCCTCGCCGACAGCGAGACGTTGCCGATACCCTATCAGGGCTCAGGCTTGATGGCGCGCCGGAGCTTCGTCACATCGTCTCCCGCCGCAGTGGACAGTGTGCTCAGAGCGTTACTGGATAGCGTCGCGTTCATCCGCAATCCTGATAACAAGAGCCAGGTTACCAAGAGTCTCGCCAAAGCGCTGCGCTTTAGACGGATCGAAGATGCCGAAGATGGCTATCGCACGATGGTCAATCTGTACGAACGTAAGATTTACCCCAGCGCCGATGGCATTCGTAATGTCATCCGTCTGCTGGGCGCCAACAACGAAAAGATTCGTCGTCTTAAAGCGGAAGAGTTAATCGAAGACAGCGCGGTGCGCAGGATGGAGAAAGAAGGACGGTTCTAGCGGTTCGCCTTATCAATTATCGTGGTTAGCTAAAAATCCGATGCGCTTTCTTTCAATAGATCAGTGAGCAGATAGAGACAAACTGATTTGTAACGGTACTTTGAAATCATGTGTTATCTGAAAGCGACTTAAATCCTGACTATCCTGAAGAAAGCCGGACAACAGTTAGGAGTTTGCGTTAAGACACAGGCGGGCACTGAGCATCTTGACCGCTACATGGAATGTAATACCTGCAGCTTCACTCTTGCTGATGTCACAGCATTCGGTAGGCCACATTCCTGATTGCACGTTGAATTATAGCTGACGCTCCTAGGCTTGCAGGCCGCAATTCTCCTCGTTGACTTGTTCGGCACTTTGTTCTTACCTCACTGCCGGCAGTCGCTCTTCGCGATACGAAAGCAAGACACATTGAAAAAAGATGACGAGTAAAGTCAGGGGCACAAGCGGGGGCATATGTTCTCCAAACGCTAGCGGCAGCACTGGGTATACTCCGATGGCAATCATCACAATAATCAGCCAAACCGGCACCGCCTCCTGGAACATTTTCAGCGAGAACGCGGTCGGAATGATCAAGATCGCCAGATCGTGCGGATAGAGATGGGGTGCTATCAAAACACCGGCGACAAAGTTGCCGATCCACTGCACGGCGGTCATCTTCGGACTAGTACGCTGTTGTGCGTTAAGAATGAAAGTTGACCCGATTACCAGTAGGAGCAACGCAACCCATAAATACATTGACCACGAAAATGGGACGGCGTATTGGGCCAGCGCCCGCAGATTATGCATAGCCTCAGGATAACTGCCATATCCCCGCTGGGCCACAAGGTAAGTCTGTAACAAAAGCAGGTACTGGTGAATAGCCGCCGAACCGACCAGAAGCACTGAAAAGGCCGCAAGCGCAGTCACGGTCATGGAAGCTATCGCTAGGGCGAACCAGCGACGGCGCGTAAAAAGGATAATAAAAGGAGCGAGCTGCAATTGTGGCTTGAAAAACATTAATCCAGTAGAGAGACCCGCTTTAATATGATGGGTTCCTTGAAATGAAAATGCGAAAATCGCCATTAGCGACAACATAACAAATGACGCCTGTCCCTGAAGAAGCGCGCTGTGCACGCCGAAATTGCATAGTCCGATCAAAATCAACCACATCGATTGCTCAGGTGTCAGTTCAAGTCGCGAGATTAGTAGCCTCAAGGAGAACACGTATAGCACGAGGTTGAAAAGCGCCATTGCCGCAAACGCGACCGGAAATGACAACCAGCCAAGAGGCATTAACACCATGGCGGTGAAAGGTGGATAGGTATACGGCAGCAGCGAGTCGCCAATCCGGGAATCGATGGTCCTTTGAATGGCAAGTTGGCTGGCTTCATCGTACAGTGCGGAAGGCGATTGCCAAATCAACTTCGCCGCTGCATAAAATTGAGGAAAATCGGACCGGCAGTTCGCGCATAGCGGATGACCAAAAAGAGTCGTCTCGTACCAGTGGCGGATCGTCAGCGCTGTCAGAGCCAGAATGATCCCTAAAGCCACTGCCTTGAACCGGCGATTCCAGCATTCCTGTTGATTTTTTCCGCTCAATTCCATTTCTCACGGCGCCTCAGCTTTATTATACCCGAACGACGCCGAGTTGGCGCAAAATCTCCAACGCCGAACCACGTATGTTGGTTGCGTCACCACTGCGGTATGACGTGCGTTTGCTGGCAATAAGATTTTTGGAAGTGGTGTACATCATCACTCGCTATTATTGATCGCGACAGACCAACCGGCTGAGAATCATCTAGTTTTTTCGTGCTGCTATGGAATTAAACTTCCAACAACTAGTCTATGCAATTGCGCCGATCTGTCTAAACCTCGCGGCAGAAGATTGATCGTAGGCCTCTGGGGCAATCACCAACTCGTTCGAGTTCGAGCAAAATCTCGTCTAACTTAGCCTTTTGTTCCAGAGTTTATTCTAACATTGATATAACGTAGAGTCTGAACTGGCGCTGGGACATCTTTGCGGTTTTCGTTACGTTGCGCCGATAACTTTAATTCACCTTATAAGAGGGAAACGATGACCCAATTCAATCCAATCCGCGTAGGACTCATTGGAGCAGGGGGCAGATGGGGACCGCGGGCGCATGCGCCGGCGTTGAAGGGCGTGCCCGAAGCCGAGCTCTACGCAGTGTGCACGGCGCATACGAATACCGCGCAGGCAGCCGCCGATAAGCTTGGCGTGATGCGCGCGTACGGCAACGACAAAGAGCTAAATGCGGATACGCAGGTCGAAGTCGTGGCGGTCGCAGTGCGGGTGCCGGCGCACTACGAGCTCACGAAACGCGCCATTGAAGCGGGCAAGCACGTTTTTTGCGAATGGCCGCTCGGCGCGAATACCAAGGAGGCCGAAGATCTGGCGGCGCTGGCGCGCCGGAAAAACGTTCGCACCATGGTCGGCTTGCAGCGCCGCGCGTCGCCCGCTTATCTGTACATGCGCGAGTTGATTCAGCAAGATTACGTCGGGCAGGTGCTGGCTGTGAATATGACGCTTAT
>JAICEJ010000513.1 GCA_025924215.1 Candidatus Binatia bacterium | reverse complement strand
CATGGAGACCTAGCGCGCATCGAGTTGTCTGCGCACGAGATCGGTCGATTCTTTGATGAGACAACGCGACAAGCCGTGGTAAAAAAATTCAAAGAGATCGGTTTCAACTATGTGAGCCTTGATTTACAAGGCTATCGCACAGGAAGTATGAACGAAACCCTGGCAAAAGCTATTTAGTCGACCTGCCGCTCGCAACTAGCGCCTCAGCGAAAAGCAAATCTTCCGGCAACGTGATCTTGATATTAGTTCGTTCTCCGTCGATCACATACACCGGTTTTCCCAAACGCTCCACCAGGCTAGCATCGTCGGTTGCGTCTTGATCGGCCGCAGCTTTATGCGCTTCAAGAATTAACCTTCGTTCGAACGCTTGTGGCGTTTGAATTTCCCATAAGCAATCGCGGGGTGGAGTCGAGAGTATTTGCCGATCTCCAGAAATCACTTTGATGGTATCCCGCACCGGCACACCCACCACAACTGCCTTTCGCGTCGACACCTCATCGATAACACGGTCGATCAGCTCGGCGGAGACAAACGGCCGTGCTCCATCATGGATAACCACCACGTCGCACTCAGAAGAAATTTTTTTCAGCCCGCGGTTGACAGATTCTTGTCGGCTCGATCCGCCGGTCTGTAGGATCCATGATTGCTTGCGCGCCTGTGGGTCACTGCCTAGCAAGGATCGACAGCGGTCCAAATCCCGTTCGGCAATCACAACGATCACGTTGTTGACTGTCTTGGCGCGAGAAAATTGATCCAATGTCCGAAGCAAAAGAGCTCGGCCGCCAATCGGAAGGTATACTTTGCTTATGCCGGCTCCTACCCGGCGTCCTTCTCCTGCCGCAACTATAATTGCTGTCGCATTCACCGTGGTCCAGCGAAAAACAAAGAGCCGAGAGGTTGACTCTCGGCTCTTTGTTTTGCACCATCCAACTCTAGGTTTCAGTGAGTGAAGATATGGCGCAACTCCTCAAGAATTTTTTCCTCGGAGTGAGAGCGCGCGATTGAAAGTTCTTTTACCAGAAGATTACGCGCCGTATCTAACATCTTTCTTTCACCAAAAGATAATTCTTTATCGCCCTTAAGCACAAAGAGGTCCCGCAATACCTTAGCTATCTCGAGAATCGAACCCGTTTTGATCTTTTCCGTGTATTCACGATAACGCCGATTCCATGTTTGTTGATCCGTTTCGACTTTTTTCTGGCGCAAGACTTTGTAGACCTTCGAAACCATGGCGCGATCGATAACTTTTCGTAATCCCACGGAATCTACATTTTCGATGGGGATCATAATTTTCATGTCGGTTTCCAGTATTCGAAGCATGTAGAATTTCCTTTCACTTCCGGAAATAACATGGATTCGAATGGCCTCGATCTCCCCCACTCCATGAGCGGGATAAACTACTTTTTCGCCAACCTTAAACATAGTGACCTCCTCGTGAACGATAGCGTATCGGGCATCTCTTCGAGCTCAGGCGGATTTGTACGGGAAGGGGGACGAGAGCTGAAGTTGAGAGGATTAAAGAGTTGAAGCGGATTTGATTGCAGAAACAGCTACAATGGGACCGGCTGCTGCTTCTCATTAACATTCCATATACCGTTTCATATCTTCAGAGCTTCAAATAGAATTGGCGGTCATGCTTTCGACCGCCAACTTACCGGCACACCTTATTTATACACAGAGCTCACGTCAGCGTCAAGAGAGCTCCATTATTTCCTAAAATGCCTAAAAAATCCGTAGCTTACGCCCAAATATTATGATCCGGAACGTTAAATCGCGTGCCAATAAACCACGATTCAGGGCTTAGCGTAGTTCTAGGGCCATCACGAGCGCATCTTCGCCATTGTCAGAATAATAGCCTTTCCGCAGGCCTCGTATGACAAATCCGAAGCTACGATAAAGATTTTGTGCTGGAGCATTAGAGAACCGAACGTCAAGAGTTACTCGAAGCCGTTCTTGGCGCCTTGCCGAATCGACCACCTGCTCAAGTAGAAGCCGTCCGATCCCTTGCCGGCGAAAATCGGGATGCACGGCGATGTTATGGATATCTACTTCTTCAGGCAGGAACCAGAACAGAACATAACCTACAATGCGGCCGTCCACTTCCGCCAGAATGGAACGGGCGCAGTCCACCTGTAGTTCATCTAAAAAAAAGCGGGTGCTCCAGGGAAATTGAAACGATGCCCTCTCTATGGCAATGACATTTTCTATATCTGCGGCGGTCATTGAACGAACCGAAGCGACCTTGCTCGACGCAAAAAAGCCACAGGATACTTCACTATCCTGTGGCTCAGGCCCGTTAAGAGAAGTAGTTCGGGCAGACTTATCTTTACTGATAGGTGGCTCCCAAAGGAGTGCTTCGATCTTTTAACAGAAGGACTTCAAGCAGCTTATTTTCGAACTTATGCGCAAATCCAACAATTCGATCCTGCAGTGGAATTACGGTGGTAAATTCCGGTGGAAACGCGCCCACACTGGAGGAGATCTTTCTGATCCGCTCGTCACTGCACCTGCCTCGAACTATAAATTGCCCACCTTTAAGGGCAAGATCATAATCATAGTCGGGCATTTCATCGGATATCTTTTGACGATCAGCAACTCCGATGTCGGGTAGTGATCGGGGAAACTCAAGCCGTAAGAGCAACGCCCCGCCTCGATCCTCAACGGTATAAACATTGCCGTAGCGTCTTTCGCGTTCAAGCTTGTCAACGAAACCGCGGGAGTAAAAACCATCGACGGGAATCGGCATATTGCGAACCATACCAGTCTGTTTGGCCAACAAAGGTTGCAATAAAATGCCTAGCGGTATGCCGTAAATCGCCGCCGGTAACTTCATCTCTTCCGTGGGCTTAGCGTGAAAGATTCCATCTCTCAACCGATAAATTCCCTCCATTAGCGCTAGGATAATACCAATAAAAACGAATATATTGATGTCTTGACTGAAGAGGACCGCCGTCCCCTTGAACACCGCGGCCAGTACCATCAGCACAATTGGGTATAACACCGCATTATGAAGGATGTTCAGACCCGTGGCGCCGGCAGCACTGAAAACAACAGAATTTTGAACCGCTGATTCCAAGCTTTTCTTCATCTTGTGCGGTAACGCCCCGAGCACGGGTTGAGACAATCCGATGAGCAGGCGCTTAATTCGGCTTAGCTTTCCGCCCCGAAATTGTATTACAAGTTCGTCGAAATCGTTCGGCAGTTCATTGGGAAAAATCTTTTTTGGCTTGGCTTCTCTCTTGGGCTTGGGAGCGGTTTTTGGCGTTGATTTAACAACATCGGTCGGAGCGACTGCCGGCTTAGCCGCTGTGACAGCGGGAGCGGTTAGCGGCTTCACCGATGGAATTGTCATGGCAGCGGCAGCCGGAACGGGTGCAGGAGGCGGCAGCGCGCTTTTCTCAGATGCTTCAACGGCAGGAGCGACCTGAGCTCCATTGCCTTTACGAAATCGTGACTGGAAATCAGCGCCAAAACTGGTCTCCGGGTGGATCGCTTTGGCCCGAGCAATCAGAACTTCTTCGCTCTCTATATTATTCGGATCGGTTACACAGCAATCGACTGGGCAGACAGCCGCGCAGGCCTCGAAATCATGAAACCCAACGCACTCCGTGCATAAAAGCGGGTCAATGACATAAATAGGATCACCCTGACTGATCGCATTGTTTGGACACTCAGGCTCGCAGGCCCCGCAGTTGATACACTCGCTGGTAATCGTCGTCGCCATTAAGAAAACTCCCGAT
>JAICEJ010000512.1 GCA_025924215.1 Candidatus Binatia bacterium | reverse complement strand
TCATCTCGAGAAATTCCCGGCGCGGTTGAGGATCGAAATAAATTAGATTTTCGCCCCGTTTCAGCGCGACTTGCCCGAATGAGGTACCCACTAATCCAGCGCCGGTGACTAACGTCGTTCCCATTTCTCCTCCTTGGAATTAGATCTCACACAAAAATTACGAATCCGTGACGCCGTAGAGCCGGACGCAGTTGTCCCAAAGTATTTTGCGGCGGCTGGCATCGCTCATCTCTTCGATCGCGAAAAACTCATCGAGCGCATGTGGAAAAGCCGCGTCAATATGGGGATAGTCGGTCGAAATTAAAATATTGTTGTCGCCAATGCGGGAAATCACATCGGCAACCAGGTATTCGTCGGGATCGACGGAGATGAAACACTGTTGAAAAAAGTAATCGCTAGGCTTCTTTGATAACGGCACATCGGCCAGCGCGCCATGTAATTTTGCCCGCTCATCGAGCCGGTAAAGCAGCCATGGCAACCAGGCGCAGTTACCTTCCAGGAACGCTACCCGAAGTTTAGGAAACTTTTCCAGAACTCCACCGGCACAAAACTCGGAAACCGCCAGGATCAATTCGACTGGATTGCGCAGTGCCAGGGCGACGATATCACCGTTTGGATGACCGAAAAACTTATTGGCGACTTGATCCTGCTTTGGTCTTGCCGGCGGATGAAAGCAAAGCGCAACGCCGAGCTTCTCGATCTCCGCCCACAGAGGATCGAAGTGGCGGTCATGAATGAATTTGCCGTTGATCGGCTCGGGACAAAGCGAAAGGCCAGACACGCCAAGCTCGTTGACAGCGCGCCGCACCTCCTCTATTGCCAAATCGACATCGTGCAGCGTGATCAAGGCCGACGCCTTCAAACGCTTGGGGCTGACCCGGCAAAAATCCGCGATCCAGCTGTTCCATGCTTTGCACAGATCATTGGCATATTCCGGCTCAAAGGTCTCATCGCAATGGAGCGGCGAAGTACGAAACAACACCGCGACGTCGAGTCCTTCCATGTCCATCGCCTGAACCTGCGATACCGCGTCATAACCTCTCGCGAGAGCGAAGCCATAGCGCTCCTCCACCCGCTGTTCGCCATAATCAAGCAACGCCTCGCGCGGCCGCAGCTTGGTCCCGCCGCCGATAGAAAACTGCGGCCGCCCGTGCTTGTTCCACCCTTTCGCCACAGGAATCCGTTCGCCCCACTTGGGATTCATGTACTTGGTATAAAGATCCGGGTGGTCATAGACATGCATATCGCTATCGAAAGCTTTGAAGCCGTTTTTCGCCATAAATACCTCCGTGAGCTAGATTACGACGACGCATCGGAGTCCATCTAACTGATTAGACAGAACTGTAGAATAGGGAAATTGCAAAGAATGAGCTGGAGCCGATGATGAAAGATCCTTTTGCTTTCTAGTGCAGGGGTAACTTTTCTGTCAAGGCAAAAACCGCGATACCGCAGCGCCATCTTCGTGAAGGGTTGCCGTGGGGCCGGAACGGCGCCGTGGCCATGGAATACGAGTAGACACGTCGCTCGACTGCTACCCGCACGGCTGGATTGCCTTCTCGCCGACTCGTCGTCAAGACCTTTGGGCGCGACAGGAGTAAGTATCTCTTGCCGCTTTTGCCGACACATACCCCAACGCGACATCGCTCTTTAACGCGGACTGATCGCGCTGTGATGGGTCGCCCCAGCCGCCGCCGCCCGCGGTGAGAAAAATCACCGTTTCTCCCGGTTTCACCAGCAGATGGCTGAATTTTCCCGGCAACGTTTCCTGCTTACCCTTGCGCTCGATCAGCGTTTGATTTGTTAGCCCTTCTTTCCCGCCCATCAATCCCCAAGGTGGGCATTGAATCCGATCCGTGTTGCGGCTGACCAGCACGTCATGCAACGGTTTGACTTTCACTTCGAGGCCGCTGCCACCACGAAATTTCCCGGCGCCGCCACTGTCGGCGCGAAACTGATGGCAATCGAAGAGCAGTGGGTAATACAGCTCCTGCAGCTCAATCGGCGTGTTCTTCACGTCGCCCTGGCACATCGAAACCGATGCCGCCGCGCCGTCCTCGAACGGCCTGCCACCCCAGCCGCCGCCCATGATGTTCTGACAAACATACCGGACTCCTGTCCTCGGATGCGTCCCAAACATCGCGTAGCCGCCCATATCGCCTTTGTGCGCCGCGGGCACGCGATCCGGCAGCGCCGGCGCCAGCGCGCGTAAAATCGTGTCGAGCACCGTCGGTAGCGAAAGACTCCAGCCACCGATCGGCGCGGGACGGCGCGCGCTCAACAACTTGCCAGGCGGCAAAATAACTTTGAGCGCGCAAAATGAGCCTTCGTTCACTTCGCGCTGGGGTGAAGTGAGCGCTTTGAATGCGACACGTGCAGCGGCCATGCCGCCGGATGCGCCGCAGTTGATAAACCCGGGAACCTGATCACTGACTTCCGAATAATCGATCGTGAGTTCATCGCCATGCACTTCTATTTTGACCTTGATCGGCACCGTCTTTGAGAAATCTCTGCCGTCGTTGTCGAGAAACGAGGACGCTTCATAGACACCGTCTGGAATGGCGCGAACGGATTCGCGAACGAGCTTGTCGGTCTGGTCCCAAATTACTTGCACTGCTGCTTGAAAGCGCGCGCCGCCGTACTTTCGGCAGATTTGCTCTAAGCGTTCCTCGCCGGTGCGGCAGCATGCGATTTGCGCGCGCAGATCGCCGAGCGATGATTCGGGGAAGCGGATGTTATCCTCGATCAGACGCAACACCTCGTGATTGGGCTTGCCCTGCGAGTAAATTTTCACCGAGCGGATTTGAATACCTTCTTCATACACGTCGCGTGTCTGGCTCGAACCGAACCCCGTGCTTGCCCCGCCGACGTCGATCCAGTGGGCGCGTACGGCGAGAAAACATAGCAACTTACCTGCCCAGAAGAACGGCGTGTACACGGCCATGTTATTCAAGTGCTGTCCGCAAATTTCCGGATGATTGACCAAGAAGACATCGCCGGGATGAATGTTTTCCTTGCCGTAGACTTCGATACCGTCCTGCACCGCCACTCCAAGATCAGCGAGGAAGATCGGCAAGGCGCCTTCATTCTGCGACATCGTCCGCCCCTCGTCATCTAAAACGGCCACGCAATAATCCTGCACCTCATAGATCATCATGTTGTAGGCGGTCTTCTTCAGCACCGTAGACATCTCGTTAGCCGTCGCCTTTAGGGCACAACGAATAATTTCAACGGTAATCGGATCGACGGCCACAACTAGCTCCTCGCCTATTTTTAGACCGAAAAATCGATTCTTACGGCTGGCTCGTTCCGTCACCAATCGACCAGCGCGAATAAACTAGCTCCCGAACCGGGAAAACAGAAGCCCACAACACCGAGAATGGACCCTACGATCGAGCTGCTGGCATCACACTTTGCAACGCCAAATCAAAGATCGAAGCAAACAAAGCAAGAAGAACCATGCTCAGTAGTCCGCCTCCGATGAAACCCAGTGCCGCAGCGATAAATCTTTTCGCCATTATGACCCTTCCGATTGAACGACCGGAAATCCCATTCGAAACAATGGTTAGCTTTTGCGTGGCGATCGGATTTCATAATCATTCTGAATTTTACCCGCTCAAAACACCGCTCCGCCGGCGGCAAATCCCTCTTGTGCGCCTTTATTGCCGAATTCCGGTGCGGGGTCCAATTCTTCAAAGCTGCTACCGCGGTCTAAATCGAAGATAAACGCCAAATTCGGCTCGCAGG
>JAICEJ010000511.1 GCA_025924215.1 Candidatus Binatia bacterium | reverse complement strand
GAGGACTGCAATAGTGTGCATCTCGGCGGACAGCAAAGTCTTGACAGTGACGTGCGCGTCATTGCCGCTTCTAATGTCCCGTTACAGGATCTCGTTGCCAAGGGAAAGATGCGACCTGATCTGTATTATCGGATCAACGTTGTTCCTATCCACATTTTACCTTTGCGTGAGCGGGCCGGCGATATTCCCCTCCTGATCGACGACTTCCTTCGTTGTCACCCAATCGCCAATCAAAAAGGAATTGTTGGCGTGTCACGTGAGACGATAACTCGCCTCATTCACTACCCCTGGCCCGGAAATATTCGTGAACTGCAAAACGTGTTGGAAAAGGCCATTGTACTGACTAAGGGTTCTGTCATTGAGAATATCGATTTGCCCTTCGCGAAGGAACCGGTTAATTGAGATCCAAGTAAGTTTAAGTAAATTCGCCAGATAGTGAGGTTTTGTGTTAAGGCAGGAGGTTACTCCCGGCCAGGAAATGGCCGGTGTCACGCCTTCTTAGTTTTCAAAACTGTAGCCTTGGACAACAATCATTTCGTAGAATGTTGATATCTGCTACCCTACTTGATTGTGCAGAGTTCGGTAGATACGTTATCATTGAGTTTTCATGGATCTGTCTTATCGAGAACATTTCGGCCTGAAACAAGAACCGTTCAATATCACCGCCGACCCGGCTTTTCTCTATCTGAGCAGAAGCCATCGTGAGGCTCTGGCGCAGCTCTCGTATGGCATCAAGGCTCGCAAAGGCTTTGTCGTTTTAACCGGCGAGGTTGGCACCGGCAAAACGACCCTTATCAACGGCCTACTGGACGAACTCGACAGCGATACCCGAACCGCTCTCATCTTTAGTCACATCGCCAATCCTTTTGATCTCCTCCGTTACACCTGCAACGAGTTCGGTCTTAGATCGCCGCAGCATTCGCGAAATGATTTCTACGAGTATCTGGCTCTGCTCAATGATTACTTATTTGAAAGTTACCGTTCTGACAAAAACTGTGCACTGATCATCGATGAAGCTCAGAATCTCTCACCAGAAGTTTTGGAAAGCGTGCGGTTATTGTCAAACTTTGAGACCTCCAAGGATAAGCTATTGCAGATTCTCCTTGTTGGACAGCCGGAATTATCCGACCGCCTTAACTCCCAGGAACTGCGGCAGCTCAAACAGCGGGTAACTGTACGTTACCAGTTGCGTTCTCTGACGTTGAAAGAATGCCAAGCATATATCTCCAGTAGATTACAAGTGGCGGGTGGCGACCCGCTGCTTTTCACGCCTAAAGCTGTGGAGGTTATATATGCATGCTCCGGAGGAATTCCCAGAGTGATCAATGTGATGTGCGATGGCGCGCTGATGACTGCGTATGGTTTAAGAAAGACCTACATCGATGATTCGTTAATCCGGCAAGTCGCGGAAGATCTCCAAATAGGGAGCACCGTCTTCTCAGGCGAGAAGGTGACGAAGGTAACGACTAATTCAACGACGCCGATAACGAGGAAGATACCATCACAGCCTCAGGAGGTTTCTGAATCGATTTTGCAACAACCGTCCGCGAAAGTAGCAGAATCCGCAGGAACACGGAGCGGCGTTGTACCTCGAATAGTTTTCGACGAACTAAGTGTGATACTCGTCGATGCCATGGGGCCAATGGCATCGATCGTATTGAAGGATCGAGTGGCTAGTCTCGGGGAATCTCTTGATCGATTTCCGGAGGATAAGCTAAAAGCGCTAATCGAGCTCGTCAGTGATGAGATATTGGATCCATCAATGCGGCAAGATTTTCAAAACCTTGTTCAAGAACGCGTCATGCCCCGAATCGATTAGATTATCCTCAAGCCACCATCTCTCAGCCCCGTCTGTCATGATCTACCAAGCATAAGAACTATACATCTTCTCATCGCCTCGTAACGGCCTCCATATTCCTCGCTATCCGATTTTCTTCCGGCGCTGCTCCTTCCTGTTCCCCATAATCACGCCTGCCGTTGCGCTCTTCCTCAAACCGGTATTTTTCCCGCCGCTGCCGGATTACTGCCGGATCGCTCACACTGCGCTCTACTCTCGTATGCATTCACAGTGATGCCTGCTATAATTCTTCTCATTCAGTAAACCTCACGTTCGACTGAGATCAAACAAACGGCGGTTAAGGCATGGCAGATCGTTACCTCATCACTGGCGGTGCGGGTTTTATTGGCTCTCATTTAGTTAAGCATGTTCTCGGCGACGGCGGCAACGTGCGGGTTGTGGATAATCTGTCCACTGGCTCCGCTAAGCGACTCAGTCAGATCCGTGACTCGGTGCAACTCGTGACAGGTGATTTGGCGGATAATTCCGTCGCGGCAGAAGTTGTCAAAGACGTGGACTACGTTTTACATCAGGCCGCTGTTCCGTCTGTACAGCGATCCGTTGTCGATCCAGTCGGTACCAACCGGTCCAATGTTACAGCCACTCTAAATCTTTTGGAAAACTCTCGGAAGGCGGGAGTTCGCCGTTTCGTCTATGCCGCTTCGTCTTCAGCTTACGGAGACACTGAAGTTCTGCCGAAAAGCGAAGAAATGCCGGCGAATCCACTTTCGCCCTATGCGTTACAAAAATGGGTAGGGGAGCGCTACTGCAAACTCTATCATGAGCTATATGGTCTCGAGACTGTCAGCCTGAGGTACTTCAACGTCTTCGGTCCCGGGCAAGATCCTTACTCAGAATATTCGGCTGTGATTCCTAAATTTACTACCAAGCTCTTAGCTAAAGAGCCTATCACCGTCTATGGAGACGGTGAGCAGTCACGAGATTTCACCTACATCGATAATGTTATCCAAGCCAACTTGCTTGCGTTGCGCGCGCCGAATGCACCCGGGGAAGTTTGCAACATCGGTTGCGGCCAGCGCGTTAGCCTTAATCAGCTAATTCAAATCTTGGAAGAACTTCTGGAAGTTCGGGCACAGGTCACTTACGCTTCAGCTAAGCCGGGCGATGTGCGTCATTCCTTGGCGGATATCACCAAAGCCACGCGGGTTCTAGGATACGTTCCAAAAATCGACATAGAGGAAGGACTAAGGAGAACAGTCGAAGCACTCGTGAAATCCAACGACTAATGTGAGAGATCGCTCAACAACACTCCAGGGGATTCTGTTCAACCGTAAGACAAATGCTTCCGGTAGATGTCGGTTCTGCGGTTCTGCAGGAGCGGCAGCTTTGCGCGGGTGTCGTGAACTAGATTAAAGTCGATCTCAATGATTTCTACGCCTTCTCGCTCGCCAAGATCCACTACTGTCCGGCCTAACGGATCGACGATCATACTGCGACCAATGTAGATATTGCCCACCTGATCCGGCGCGATGACGTAGCAGCCGCTTTCGAGAGCTCGGGCGCGAATCATGGTTTGCCAGTGATCCACTTTCAATTCGCCTTGCACCCAACCAGACGGCGCGAGCAGTATGTTCGCTCCTGATAAAGTCAGCATGCGCCCCATCTCGGGAAATCGAAGATCATAGCAGATCATCATGCCGTAACAGCCATCCTCGAACGTCACCGGCGGTGTCAGGTCAACGCCAGCGGCAAATTTGTCGGACTCGCGGAAACCGAAGGCGTCGTACAAGTGCAGCTTGCGGTAAACAGCCGCAATATTGCCGTCAGTATCGATCCACAGAGCGCTGTCGTATACACGATCAGGAATAGTGCAGGTCTCGTAAATCGTCGCTACGATCGCGGTACGCGTTGCTTTAGCCGCTTCCTTTAGTGCTGTTACAAAATAGCCTTGAAGCGGCTCGGCAACTTGGGCGAGCTCCTTGGCTGTTTGACTGGCCGG
>JAICEJ010000510.1 GCA_025924215.1 Candidatus Binatia bacterium | reverse complement strand
GTGTCTTATGTGAGGAAACTGTTATCATAAATCCAGAGCGCGGCAGATCTGATAGCTGTCGGTGTCGGGAATCCTCCCGTGGTAAAGCTCAAAAACGCTAATTTTGAATAAGGAAAGATGAGAACTTTTACGAATGATTCGCACTCTCAATCTCCGAACTTCTCGAGCCTTCTCGTTGCCCGAGAGACTCCGAGATTTCGTTGAGGTTTTTCGAAGGTTGTGCGTGCCCTCAGCGCCGGTGCGTGCAATCTCCGATTACCTGATTCTAACTGGCGAAACTGGTGAAATCGTTGCGTCCCCCGGACGCGTGATTCAGGTACCTCAGAAGGTTCGGTAATGACTTTGCCCTTCCGGTGGAGGTTCTGCATAGGCGGCAAACTCCGGCTGATCGTCGAAAGGCCGCGCTAGGATCTTAAGCAGCGTTTCGAACGGCGCGTAATCGCCTTCCTCCACCGCGGCACTCAAGGCTTCCTCCACTCGATGATTGCGGGGAATGAACGCCGGATTGGCGCGCCGGATCGCCGGCGCGCGGTCGGACTCTGCCACTGCTTCGCGCGCGAGCCGGGCCCGCCAGTGTCCACTCCATCCGTCGTAGGCCGACGGATCGGCAAAGAGGCTTCGGATTCGTTCATGTTCACCTAGAGCCGCATCGGCGAGGTAACGAAAAGCCAACGTGTAGTCAACGCCGTTGCCCTCCATCGCCGTGAGAAACTCAGTCGCAAGGTTAAGATCGGCCTCTTCCTCAGTGAATAGTCCGAGCTTGGCGCGCATGCCTTTTACCCAGTAGCTTTCGTATCGTCCTGAAAAGGCGTTAACCACCTCAGTGGCGCGCGCGATGGCGCGTTTTGTATCCTCATCGATCAGGGGCAGAAGCGTTTCGGCCAGCCGCGCCAGGTTCCACTGCGCGATTCTTGGCTGATTGGCGTATGCGTAGCGGCCCTGAGTGTCGATGGAGCTGAAGACCGTGGCTGGATCGTAATCATCCATAAACGCGCAGGGGCCGTAGTCGATCGTCTCACCGGAGATTGTCATATTGTCGGTGTTCATCACACCATGGATGAAGCCCACGTGCATCCAGCCGGCAACGAGCGCCGCTTGTTTGTCGCATACTCGCTCGAGCAAGCCCAGGTAGGGGTTGGACTGGCCCTTGAGCTCCGGATAATGGCGATCGATCACATAATCCGCCAGTTGTCGCACCTTGGCCTGCTCACCGCGGACAGCGAAAAATTGGAAGGTGCCGACACGGACGTGGCTGGCAGCAACGCGCGTCAAGACTGCGCCGGGCAGGGCTCTCTCGCGATAAACAGGCTCGCCTGTGACCACTGCGGCAAGCGCTCGCGTCGTCGGGATGCCAAGCGCGTGCATGGCTTCGCCGATCAGATATTCGCGCAATACGGGTCCGAGTGCTGCCCGACCGTCGCCTGCGCGCGAAAACGGAGTGGGACCCGAGCCTTTGAGCTGAATGTCACGTCGGCGCCCATAACGATCCATCACCTCGCCGATCAGCAGCGCTCGCCCATCGCCGAGTTGAGGCACAAACCCGCCAAACTGGTGCCCGGCATAGGCTTGCGCCAAGGGAACGGCTCCCTCGGGTGTTTCGTTGCCAGCAAAGATCCTGGCGCCCGCGTCCGAATCGAGAGCATCGGCATCCAGTCCCAACTCTTCAGCCAGCTGATGGTTGAACTTTATCATCCGAGGCTGCGCCACTTGCGCCGCTTTCCATGGGACATAAAAACCCTCGAGTTCGCGGGCATACGTGTTGTCGAAGGCGAATAGCTCGGCGCCAGAATCGTTAATAATCTGGTTCATTGTCTGACTTCCTTGTTCGGACGTTTAGCGGCCGTATCTATCATTGTTCTCGATATCGGTAGTAATATCCAGACCCGCCAGAAACGTGTGCTTCGTGCAAAAAGTTTCTCGTTGGGACTCTAGTGTGCTTAGGAGAAGCTGTCCGGTCACGAGCGGTTAACGGCAGCTTTTCACCGTGAATATCGGATCAGGAGGATCATTATGCGAGGCGCTTTAATCGTCATTCTCATCGTGGCTTCGATTGCGTTTGGATCCCAAGCCGCACAATCCCAAACCGGCTCCGCTTCGCCAACGCAGCATGTGACCCTGAAGTGGCTCGGTACTGCCGGTTGGGAAATTCAGATTCGTCAGACTAAAATCCTGATCGATCCCTTCCTCACGCGCCAGCAGGCGGTAGCCTCGGAAGAATGGAAGACCGACGAAGAGGCGGTCCTTAAAGTTATCCGCGGCGCCGACTACATCTTCGCCGGCCACAGTCACGCTGATCATATCGGTGACATTCCATTCATCGCCAAGCGCTTCGGGGCCAAGATCCTCGGCTCCAGAACCACTGTGAATCTCTCGTTGAGCGCCGGTGTCGATAAAGCCCAATTGACGACAATTAGCGGCGGCGAGAAATTGGATTTCAAAGACTTCTCGGTGCAGGTGATTAAAAGCCAGCACGGCATACTCACCCGCGATGGCCAAAAACGGCAACCCAGGTCCGCGGAAATCACGCGCCCGCTGTCGGGTCCGATTCTCGGAAAACATTTCGTCGAGGGTGGAAGTTATCTTTACTACTTCACCTTCGGTAAACTCAGCCTGCTGCACCAAAGCACCGGCAACTTCATCGAAGAGAATCTCCAAGGCTTGGAGCCCGACATCGCCATTCTCGCCGAGAACAGCAACTATGATTGGACCGAGGCTCTCAAGATTCTCCGTCCGAAAACGGTCGTCGTCCATCACTACGACGACTGGCGGGTTCCATTGTCGAGCGGCATGACCGCAGCTGTTAGAAGAAGAGCGCAACGCTTGGAGAAGGACGTCAAGTCCGTGGATCGCGACATCAAGGTGATCATCCCGGACTTTTTGCAGACGCTCACGTTGGAATAATACCGCGCCGCTGCTAGATGATCGTGTTGCGTGGCATGGACGTTCCGGGGAACAGCCCGTGCTTGGCAAGAAACTCAATCATAAAGCGATCGAACAGCCAAGGTTGCTCTATCTGGCAAGCGTGGCCGGCGCCCGGCAATGTTCTCAACTCACAGTTCGGTATGCGCGCTTGAAGTGCGAAAGCGCGTTGATGGCTGTTGTCTTCGCTGCCGGTCAGAATGATCGTTGGGCAGGCGATACGCTCATGATGCTCCTCGGGGTAGGGCTGCGCCAGTGCTTGGAATTGGTGGATGATCGTCTGCACGTCGGCGTGTTGATTGCGTTCGGTGAAAAGGTTCGCAAAGAAATGCGCCAGCGGAGTAGTGCGAAAGGCCGCGCTTAGATCTTCGAACGTGTAGGCCCAGCGATAATCAATCCCATTGGCCGTGTAGTTGGCGATCCTTCCCTTGGTGAATTCCTTGCTCGGGTTGTAACCGGTGCCCGACAACACGAGTGCCGCCGTTTTGTCGGGACGAAGATGGTACATGTGGGGCGCGAGCGACGAGCCGACCGAGCAGCCGACCAGAACCGCCTTTTCACCGGGCAGCGCATCGTCGACGGCTTCCCAACAGGCCACGGCCATGTCGTTCATCGTCAGGCCGGGCTGGGCTTTAGGCGAGCGCCCATAGCCCGGGATGTCGATGGCAATACACCGGTACCATGTCGAGAGATGCGCCATTTGAAAAATCCAGCAAGATTGGTCCATTGGATTGGGATGAATAAAAGCAATCACCGGCCCCGAGCGTCCCATCCGCTCGTAATAAAGAGGTCCATCAATGTGTTGCGCCATGTTACTCCTCCGGTACTAACTGCGGTATTTGTGCTCCTTGGGCATCATTGGGGGACTCGCACCGTCCT
>JAICEJ010000509.1 GCA_025924215.1 Candidatus Binatia bacterium | reverse complement strand
TTGCGCAGACCGAAAAAGCTCAACTTCCCTCTTTTCATCAAACCGTTGAAAGAGGAGGCTTCTTACGGCATTTCGCAAGATTCGTTCGTCGAGGACGATAATGCTTTTGAAGAACGGATTCGCTTCATCCACGAACGCATGAATCAGGAAGCGTTGGCTGAAGAATACATCGAGGGCCGGGAACTTTATGCAAGTATTCTCGGCAACGATCGTTTACAAACCTTTCCCTTGCGTGAAGTGGTTTTTTCGGCCGTCCCCGACGGCCAGCCGCGCTTCTCAACGTTCAAAGCAAAGTGGGACAAAGCCTATCGCAAGCGCTGGGGCATCAAAAACATTTTTGCCCAACCTTTGCCGGAAGGAATCGAGCAACGTATTGCGCGCATCTCAAAAGCGGTGTATCGCGCGCTGCGCATCCGCGGCTATGGCCGCATCGATCTGCGTCTGACACCGGACAATGAAGTGGTGGTTCTGGAAGCGAACCCTAACCCAAATCTCGACCGCGACGACGAGTTCGCCCAGTCGGCAATGAAGACTGGACTGAGTTACGAAAGACTCACCCAACGCATTTTAAACCTCGCCCTTCAAGCCGCTCAGTAACTCGCGCGTAGTGTAGGGTGTCGATGAATTCCGTCGCCTGTATCTTAAGCCTCGCCTGCGCCGTTCTTTTAAGCGATCCGCTGATTGCGGCTCCTAGCTTTGCGGCCGAGCCGATACCGCGCGTTTTTATCATCGATGGTGCGAGCCTGAAGATTGCAAAGCAAAGGATTCAGCAAAACGACGCAATTCTAAAACCCGCGCTGGCAAAGCTTAGGCGCGATGCGGATCGCGCCCTCATCAGCGCGCCGCTTTCGGTAACGCGCAAGGACAGCGCGCCGCCGAGCGGCGATAAACACGATTATATGAGTCTCGCGCCGTACTGGTGGCCCAATCCAAATACCGACAACGGCCTTCCCTACGTCCGCCGTGACGGAGAAATCAATCCGGAGCGTAACAGCATCGCCGATCGGCAAAATCTGGAGAACACGGTGACTTTGGTAAAAACACTGGCGCTTGCCTACTTTTTCACGGCAAACGAGGACTACGCCAAACAAGCCACGACCATGCTCCACGTTTGGTTTTTGGATCCGCCGACGAGAATGAATCCGCATTTGAAATATGCACAGGGCATCCCGGGGCGCACTGCCGGGCGCGCTGCGGGTATTATCGAAAGCCACAACTTCCCAGATCTCATCGATGCCGTAGGTCTGTTAGCTGGATCGGCAACCTGGACCCAGGCACATCAGCGGCAATTACAATCGTGGTTTACTGCATTTCTAACCTGGTTATTGGAGAGTCCCGAAGGTCGCGCTGAAGCGCAGGCGGAAAACAACCATGGCACATGGTATGACGTTCAAATTGCGTCATTCGGCCTTTTCACGGACAAAAGAGATTTCGCTCACCGGGTGCTCAGTGATGTTCCGCGCAAGCGAATCGCCAGGCAAATCGAGCCCAATGGCGGACAGCCGCTCGAACTTGCGCGCGCTGACTCTTGGTCTTATTCACTGTTTAACCTCGAGGCGCTATTCGACGTGGCTGCGCTGGGCGACCATTTCGGGATGGATCTATGGAACTTCGAGACTGCGGATAAACGGAGTATCCGCAAAGCACTGGCTTGGTTGATCCCGTTTGCCACCGGTGAAAAGCGCTGGCCGTTACGCCAGCAATCTCGCTGGCAGCCCGAGCGCCTTGCGCCATTTCTTCAACGCGCGGCGCTGCGCTATCGGGAGCCCAGCTATGTAACTGCGCTCGGCAAGCTAGCGGCGCCATCTATCGATAGCCGCGACCGACTGTTATATCCAATGGATGAAGTGAGTTCCTATGCAAAGTAGAATCAAGGGAATTGATCTTGGCAACCAAGAAATCGCAGTGACGGGTCCGGCGATGGGCTGTATGGAATCGCCGAATCAGCGCGTTAATTCTTCTGCGCCATTTTCTTAAAGAAACCTTCTCTCTCCAATTCCTCCAGCAAGCGCTCGTCGAGATATTTGTTCACGTTGGTATCAAACTTAATCTCGGGAGAACGCTGCGCAAGCATATCGATGGCTGCGCGCATCCCTTCGTCCGACATCCGCGGCGGCGAAGAAAAGGTCGACGCAAAGTACTGATACGTTTCTTCCACAACCGCGGGATTTTTCTGTTTCATCCTTTGAGTCAAGAGCGCCAGTGATTTGTCTTTTTGGGTCATGAACTGGTGAATTCCCTCGCTATAGGCCTGAAGGAATCGTTTAACCGCACTGCGGTTCTTTTCAAGCAAGGAGCGCCGCGTGGCGATGGCGTTCATCGGGAAGTAGGCCGCTTTCAGTTCGGTCATGTGAGCCAACGTCAACAAGCCCATGCGGGCGGCCTCGCCGGTTTCCGGCGGCGCCAGCAGTGTCGCGTCGAGAGCGCCGCTTGCCAGCGCGACGAGCCGATTGGCCGCCGGACCGCTGGCCAGCAGAGTCACCGAGGAGCGCGGAATATTCCATTCTCTGAGCGCTAGAATCAGCGATACTTCGTGCGCGCCGCCTAGACTCACGATGCCAACTTTTTTGCCGACCAGGTCCTTGGGCTGGTGGATATTTTTCTGTGTTACCAAACTGAATGGAAATCGATTCAGGGATGAGGCGACGAACACCAGGTCAGCGCCTTGATTGATTGCCGAGATCAGCGCGGTGCCGTCGATCTGGCCAAAGTGGATGCTGCCGCCGAGCAAAGCCTGTGCTCCTCGCGCCGAACCCGGAATCATGACGAGATCGGTGTCAACGCCATATTTTGATAAAAAGCCAAAATCCTTCGCTGCCCAAAGAGGCGCCTGAAATCCGGCAAATCCGGCATAGCTGGCGATAAACTTCTCCTGAGCATTGCTGAATGCCGGCAGGAAGTAGAGTACCAGAGCCGGAAGCACTCTAAAGACACAGGACATAGGACACCTCCTATGGACCAAGCGCTGAGCCTCGATCCTCAAGCAAAAACTTCTGTTCTCGAGCATGCCTGGTCAAGCAAGCTGTTGCGATTTATCCAATTCTCGGCAGTTATTTGTCAAGCGAAGCTTGACAGGTGGACGGGTGGCGCAATAGATTTTCTCCACAACCGCGGCTCGCTGCCAATGGAGATTATTGTAAAGGAGATTTCATGAGCGTAAATCGCAACGATGTACCCGGCCTCGATTCCTCCGAACTCAAAGAAGTGAAGGAGAAGCTCATCACCGCCTGCCGGATTCTCGATCATGAAGGCGTGACCGACGGCTATGGCCACATCAGCGTGCGTGTTCCCGGCGCAGATGCGTTTATCACCATTTCGAATGTCAGCCCCGGCTGTGTCACTGACGATCGGCTGATCATGCAAGACTTCGCCGGCAATTATCTCCGCGGCGCCAAAACGCCGCCCAACGAATGGCCAATTCATGCGTGCATTTTAAAAGCGCGGCGCGATGTCGAGAGCGTCGCGCACACACACTCGAAGTGGAGCACAATCTTCAGCGTGCTGCCGATCAAGCTTAAACCCATGCACCACTACGGTAAATTTTTATCCGCCGACGGACCGCCGGTATATGAGGGCATTGGCTTGGTTCGTACTGTGGCGCGAGGCGATGACCTAGCCCGAGTCTTGGGCGGCGGCCCAGTGGTGTTAATGCGCGCTCACGGTGATACGGTGGTCGGCGAGTCCATTGAGCAGGTAATCGAGCGCACGACCCGGCTTGCTATGCTTGGCGAATGGAATCATCTCGCGCTGCTTCACGGTGAACCCAAGTATTTGAGCGCCGAGGAACTCGAGGTGTACAACGCCGA
>JAICEJ010000508.1 GCA_025924215.1 Candidatus Binatia bacterium | reverse complement strand
GAACCAGAACCGCTGCGTTGACGGAGAAGCTGATCAGCGCGGCCGTTGACGGGTTCGAAAAGGCAGTGCCTTTGCGCACGAGAATAGAATCCGCCGCCCACGCCGCCGCCGACACGATCGCCCAGAGCTCGCTGCTGACGCTAGATTGGAAGCTTTCATGTTGTTCGCGCACGTTTAGCACGATTAAGATTGTTAGAGTAGGACCAGACCGAGTTGTCATTGAGTAAATTGTTCAAAGCAGCCCATGTGGCTGTCGGCAATCATTGCAAGCCTAGGAGAGATGATGAACCGATCAACACAGGCTCAGTTGTATTCAGCTCTAGCGCGTTATATCGTTTCTGGATTCTCGTTCTTTGCCAATAATCCATGAAAAAACTTCTCAGCTTACTAGTCATCAGCGGTGCCGTTCTGGGCGCGCTGTTTTTTCTCACCAGTCTTCCCGGCAACGGCGTTGGCGGTTCGCCGGCTCCGACCATCAATTTGCGACCCGCGAGCAGCGTTCAACAAGGGATTGTCGTGTCCATCGAATACACCCTGACGGACGAGGCCGGTAAGGTGATCGAAAGCAATGTCGGCAAGGAGCCGTTGACCTATATTCACGGCGCCGGGCAAATCGTCAGAGGCTTGGAAAAGGAACTCGCCGGTATGAAGGCCGGAGAGCGGAAGAAAATTCAGGTTAAACCCGAAGAAGGTTATGGTCTCCCCGATCCCAAAGCCGTGCAAGAGGTTCTCAAAGACAAGATCCCTGCGGAAGCGCAGCAAGTCGGCGCCACCTTGATGACCAAAGCCGCGGATGGACGGGCCTTGCCGATGCGCATTCAGGAAATAAGGGAAAAGACCGTAGTTGTCGACTTCAATCACCCACTGGCCGGAAAAACCCTCAACTTCGACGTCAAAGTCACCGATGTCAAAATGCCCCAATAGGGGCTTGAGCATGCTCCACTTTGCCGCCATACCTGATGCGCACAAAATTTTTTTACGGCTACGTCATTCTCTCCTTGTGTTTCATCAATATGGTGGTGATGCGCGGCGTCAACGGTTCGTTCGGCGTCTACTATATCTCCTTACTTGAAGAATTCGGCTGGTCGCATAGCGACGGCGCTAGTGTCGCTTCGGTCAATTTCGTGGTGTATGCCCTGGCAGCGCCGCTGGTCGGATTGGCGTTTGATCGTTTCGGACCTCGCGTTCTGATGCCGCTCGGCGGCGCCCTCGTCGGCATCGGCCTTTTGCTCTCGAGCTTTGGCGGCACCTTATGGCACTTCTACTTCTCCTATGGCTTAATCGCCGCGCTCGGTCAGGGAGCGCTCGGCTTTGTCGGCCACAATGCGCTGATCTCTTTTTGGTTTGTGCGCCGGCGCGCCACCGCCATCGGCATCGCCAGCATGGGCCAAGGGGTGGGCGCGCTCATCATGGTCCCGTTAACCCAGTTCTTGATTTCACGGATTGGCTGGCGCTCCACCTTCCTGGTCACGGCAAGCTTGATTTTGCTCGCGGTGATGCCTGCCAACGCATTGCTGCAACGGCGAAGCCCGCAGGATATCGGCCAACTGCCCGATGGCGACACAGCCGCCCCGGTGGAAAGTCACGGCGCCCATGGCAAAGCTCGTCCCGGCGCGCGGGACTGGAGGTTAGGTGAAGCCGCCGCTTCGTTTCCCTTCTGGTGCATCACGCTAGGACACCTGGCGCTGGGCACCGCGCTCTTCATGATCAATACTCATGTTGTCGCGCACTACGTCGCGGTCGGCTATGACAAGCTTATGGCAGCGTTCCTGGCCGGTCTGATCGGCTTTGTACGGATCGGCGGTACGGTTCTCTGGGGTTTGGTTTCCGACAAGCTAGGACGAGACCGGACCTACGGCATTGCCACCACCGTGGCGATTATCGGCGTCGCCGGTTTGATTGCGATGCCGCTGGGCGCGCCGCTTTGGTATGCTTATCTCACCGCGGTTCTTTACAGCATCGGCCACAGCGCCGGCAATCCGACCTACGGCGCTGTTATCGCCGACATTTTCTCCGGACACAAGGTAGGGCTGATCTTCGGCTTTTTGGAAATCAGCTTCGGTTTGGGCAGCGCCCTGGGCGCATGGATCGGCGGTTACCTATTCGACTCAACCGGCTCGTATGCATGGCCTTTCTCATTGTGCCTGATCTGTTTCGCAATATCCGGTCTGTCGATTCATTCGTGCATCAAGTGGCAAGGACGGCAGCTACGCAGCCCGGGTTGACGCTTCCTCGAGTGCGCTCAGACTTAGCGAACGGCTATTGCGCAAATTACGAAAGGATATCTCCATGGCGATAAATTTTTGCTTGCATGGTTCAGCGCGCACCATCACGGAGGCAGTGACACGTGCAAAGAAAGCGGAAGATCTCGGCTTCGAGGCGATTTTCTTCGCCGACAGCCATATGAACAATGTCGATTGTTATCAGGTGATGGCGATGTGCGCCGTGGCAACGAAAAAAATCCGTCTAGGCACCGCGGTTACCAATATGGTCTATCGCGATCCGACTATAACCGCGAATAGTTTTGCAACCGTAAATGAGATCTCCGAAGGGCGCGCGATTATCGGCATGGGCACCGGCGATGGCCCCGTCTACAGCCTAGGCCGGACTGCCACCCGGCTCGTCGATTTTGAAAACGGGCTTCAAACCATGCGCGATTTGCTGCACGACCGCGGCATAGAAGTTCCGCGGACCCGCGAGCGCGCGGGCGGTCGGGTGACGTTGAAAGCCGGCAGGCGACCAGTGCCTATTTACATTTCTGCGGAGGGTCCGAAAACGCTCAGGGTGGCAGGCCGGGTTTGCGACGGAGTCATTCTTGGCACCGGCTTCGACCCGCAAGTACTCGAGTGGGCGCAGGCGCGGATGAGCGAAGGCGCCAAGGACGCCGGCCGAGCCTTACCCGAAATCGACATTATGCCGGCCGGAATGATCGTGGTTGACGATGACGGCAACCTGGCGCGCCAGCGGGTGCGCTCGCGCATGGCCAACCGGGCGCACCATAATTTTCGTTTCACGATGGAGACCGTACCCGAAAACGAACGTGCCGGGGTGGAGAGATTCATGGCTGCATTTGATATCTCCAAACCCATCGAAGAGCGGGTCGATCCCGATTTAATCACCGACTATCTGCTGCAGCGTTTCACTATCGCCGGCACCCCTGAAGAGTGCGTCGGGCGCATCAAGTCACTGGAAGCGGCAGGAATCAAACGATTGCTGCTGACACCGCCCAATGCCATCTACGATCAGGTCATGCAAGCATGGGGCGATCGAGTGATTCCGCGCTGCGTTAGTTGAGCGACCGTTCTGATGCACCGCATGAGCTCGGTCGACGAGTTTCAGCGGGTGGCCTTTTTCGATCACAGAGCACATAGCTGGCGCATGGCGCGAACAGGAGCAGATCGTTCTTTTGACGGACCACGGACCAAAACGCCGGTTTGTTGAGTTCCGCGATTCCAATGTATACCCTGACCTGATCTGCTCGATCGCAGTCGATTAATCAAGAGGAGTAATCATGCGCATGAAATTAGTCGCGCTGGCCGCGGCGCTGGTTATTCTAGGCGTTGCGGCACCGGCAATTCTTCGATCCGCAGAGAAAGTCAAACAGGAGAACGTGGTGAAGGACGGCTCAGTCGTAAGCCTTCAGTATTCGTTATCGGAGGAAAATGGCAGCCTCGTTGAATCCAACAAGGGTAAAGATCCGCTCAAATATACCCATGGGAGCAAACAGATCGTTCCCGGGCTCGAGAAAGAGTTAACAGGCATGAAGGTCGGAGGCGAAAAACGGGTCAAAGTTAAACCTGAAGATGCGTATG
>JAICEJ010000507.1 GCA_025924215.1 Candidatus Binatia bacterium | reverse complement strand
CGAATCAGGCATGCTCACAAGGATATATCCTATGTTCCCTGGAGCGGCAACAGCTGTACCGAGTGCAATAAGGAAGTAGCCGAGTAGTACCAACATACTTGTTTCTGTCTGCTGATTTTATGGGCCTAGCCAGCGCAGCGGCCTCTGACGGGAGTCAGAAGGTAGACGCAACGGTGATCGCTGCGCAGCGGGGCGCGGTTGATAGCACAATCGTTATGAGGCGATCATGGGTTCCAGGACCTGCCAATTAGCCGCGATTTATGAATGCCGCTCTTAATTGCATCGGCGGCGTTCGGACACGCCTTATGAAGCGAGTTGGAGAGTCCTAACGACCTCAAGAGCTCGATAAAGCCATCGCAACGGTTGGCTTATCGGCGTTATGGCGCAGCAGGATTTGCTGCCGCGGAGAATGCTCGGCTACGATAGGGAATCTTGAACTGAGTGAGCTGAACTCGCCTTCTGCCAAAGCTTGAACAGCGAGGCGCGGTGCGAAAAAATGTCCGATTTCTTTGCGTGCTCGAAGCCCATCTCTCGCAATTCCTCCGGAAATGGTTTGGAGATGATCTCCAGCACTTGACTGAGCGAATCGTACAAAAAGCCGGCCGGACCCACATACTCACGCAGATCCGGCCGGATATTTGCCATGCAGACACCGACGCCGGACGCCTGAGCTTCTGCGATAGCCATGGGCCAGCCGACTCTTCCGCCTTTTGCAGCTGTATAAACCAACCAGCGGTGTTTCTTGTACTCGGAAGGCATATCTTCCAATTCAATGGGTGAAATAAAATGGACCGCGCTCGCTTTGTCGATGCTGAATTGCCGCAACTGCTCCACATTATATCCTAAAGCGTAGAGATTGAACTGTAACTTGGGAGCTAGGGTGCTTAGCTCAATGAAGTCCTCCATCTTTTTTTTCCGAATACCCGCGCCAACGTTCATGATGGCTTCGCCGTTTGGCGATTCGTCATGAAACCGACGGTAATTCACCACCGGATAGCAATCAACGATCTTGTCACCGCGAATGCCCGCCCTCTCCAAGCGGGCCCGGGCGAAGGGAAACGCGAGAATACCAAGACAGAGCTCGTCGTTGATAAGGGATACGGCCCGGCGAATTCGAGATGGTAAACGGAACGAACGAACAAAGGGCAGAAAATCAAAGGCCGACTTATTCTCCTGCCAAATGGAATCGAAAGAATGCGCCCTCACTGTGAACGGAATATTCAGCTTTCGCGCGAATTTTCCGAGTATCTTCACCGAATTTAACCAGTGACTGTGAAGAACATCCGGATGGAACTCCTCTATGGCTTCACGAATTGCTGACGTATCCTCAACCAACTTGAATGGCATATGGTTTTTTGACGGCAAGTTAGCTTTTCTTGTTGCTAAGACGCTAATGTCGCATCGCTCAGCAACGGCCTCGATTTCGGTTTTGATATAAGTCTCCGACATCTGTGGATAGTTTTTAACTATGTACATCACGCGAAACCGATTCTCGCGATTCGAATAAAGTGATGAAGGCGATCTCATACAAAAACTAACGTCGGAAGTGATTCAGTTCGACACGTGACCGATACAAACAATTCGCAGTTGACACTCACAGCGACGGCGGCCGGCCACTTGGCTCAGGTGATAGTTCGACCTGGACCTGCCCGCATGCGAAAGGCTGAGCGGCGAATTTTCTCGCCAAGCATGGCCCGATAATGAAAATACCGGCCTTTGGCGCGATATTTTTTACGTTCGTCGTTCAACAGCGAATAGAGACCCAGAATGCACGTAGCCCGGATCAAGTCTCCCATAATGGTTGGTAGTGAACTGGATTTATAAACGAGGCGGCTTCTTCCTTGCCTCTCATGGCGCAAACGAAAATAATCCTCAGTAAGGCGATTCCAGTCGACCTCGTGGTATACAATCGAACTGGGCTCGTAGCCAATCCGTCCCCCCTTACTCAGGACTCTTTCCCCAAACTCCACATCCATTGAGGTCCCCGACTGACCTGGACCAATGCGCTCGTCGAAAAGACCTGTCTTCTCAAGAAGTTCGCGTCTGAACGCGATATTGGCTGCATTGAGACTGCGGATCTCCCTGACTTCCGGTCCAGGCTTATGGTAGTAACAAATCGTTCGATAACGATTCAGAAGCCTAAGAAACTTTTCATCACCGGCCATTTCGGGGGGTATGAGAATAGATCCCTGCATCACATCGAAAGAATGGTGAGAAAAGAAATTGCAAGTAGCTTGCAGCCATGAGGAATTTACCTCCACGTCATCGTCTAAGAATCCTAGGATCTGCCCTTTTGAAAGCGGAATAATCTTATTTAAGGCGCGACTTTTACCAGGTAAGGGTTCTCGCGCGAGGTGCCATCGTTTCGGCTCTTTGGCAACGTAATACTTGACCAGACCTTCTACTGAGCGGGCTTTCACATCGTCCGGCGCGTTGTTGCAGACGATGATTTCGTGTTCGACATTTTCTCGGCCGTCCAGCCGAGACAAGCTATGCAACAGCCGCCTCAGTTGATCGATTCGACCTTGAGTTGGGATTAATATACTGATGAATGGTTTCACCTTGTCTCCATTATCCAACGTTTTTTCGGCCAGAGCCCGAGCTTTGAAAACTGTAGTACACGTTGTTACATGGAACCAGACTCGCAGGCACTCGTAAAGGTACCTACTTCCGAATCGTATTACCCGATCAATGAGGCCCAGGTCAACAGCGTGTAAAGGCCACCAGGAATTGCCTGTTTGATGGCTCGTGGCTCTGTACAAAAACTGAAAAATGGCCGGGTATAGCTCGGTTTCGAGCCGCCCGCACTCACGTAACCTTCCCGAGGTGATTATGTCTTTCCAAGGCAGCATCATCACACCGGAACTGTAAGCACCTAGACCGTTCTTTATCCGTATTCGGTGGTTCACACTACCCATCTGCGGCGCGAAAACATCTCCTTGGCCGTTCTGCGTTGGTCGCGAAAAGCGCGCGGTATCACTTGAAGAACTGATAGTCTCAACTCTCGCAATGACTGATGCGCTCACGAAGCCACTGATGGAGAAAGGCGTCATCACGGACGCGGAGTTTAAGCAGAAGTTGCTGGAGGAGCGGGCGGTGTATCAGCGCATTTTGAATTCCACGGTACAATGAGCATCCCGGGCGGTTGCCAGATCGCTTCGGAGATGAGCTTCCGCCATAAGCGCATTTACTGCGGGTTTTCACCGAGCCCAGAGGCGCCCAAATGAATTGATGATTCAGTTGACGAAGCTCGATCTTCTCGAAAACTAAGCGTGCCTCACATAGGGACCTCGCCCCTAGTCCGCATCCACAAAAATTCCGCACGCACCCTTATACTGCCAATGCTCACCAGAACTCGTAACGCTGCAGCGAGCCATCCAAATCAAAATCAATCATTGCTGCAATCTCACGCACCCACTCCCAGCACCGCACGCATTTTCCGCGCTCTCCCTGCTGAACGTCGTACACATTGATCATAGAGCCGTACTTTTTAAAGATTGCCTTTTCTTCGGCAAAGAGAAGATCTAATCGTTGCAAGTAACCTGTATTCATCCTCGTAGCCGTCGCGCTGCTCGTGTTTCGTGGTTCTGCCGCTTGCTGAGCTCAAGTCTTCTTGCCGGTGGGGTCATTGCTGAGCGCTAAAGCCTTCCAAGAATCCCAGCGGGCTGTTTGTCTATCGGTTGGCGGGCCGCGCCCAAAATTGCCTGATGATAGCCGCTGTCAAAGGTGCTCATAAGTGTACTTCAAAGGAAGTATCGAAACTTTTTGGTTCGGTCTCATTATTGCGGTAAGAATTTAATGCTATGGGTAAGTT
>JAICEJ010000506.1 GCA_025924215.1 Candidatus Binatia bacterium | reverse complement strand
GGTAGATATCCCCACGCCAATAGCGCGACTATGAATAACGCGGTGACCACTCCCTGAGGAAATCCCAGCAGCAAGGTTGTCACCAGATCGCCGCCGTCCTTGGCGTCATTGGCGCTCTCCGGCGCGATCACACCGCGCACATCGCCTTTGCCGAAGTTTCTTGCGTCCTTGCTGGTTTGCGCCGCATGGCCATAGGCAAGCCAATCGACCACCTGTGAGCCGATGCCGGGAACGATACCGACCCAGACGCCGATAAAGCTGCAGCGCAAGACCAGCCACCACTCGCGTAGAGTGTCTTTGACCCCGTCAAGCAGGCTGCCCTTTAAAGGCGCGGGTTGTTGCTCTACGCCGATTTTAGTCAACGCCAGATCGAGCGCCGAAGGAATACCGAATAGCGCCAGCGCAATGATGCTCAAGGGAATTCCGTCCAGCAGATACGGCTGATCGAAGACAAAACGCATGATACCGCTCTGGCCCTGTTGACCCACGGTCGCGATCAGCAAGCCGAATACCGCCGCGATCAGTCCTTTGATCGGACGACGGCCGGCCAGGACTGCGACCATGCTGAGCCCCCACAACACCACGACGAACAACTCCGGCGCTCCCATCAAATAGATCAAAGGTTGCGCCGCAGGGATTGCCAACGCCAGTGTAAAGGTTCCCACCAGACAGCCCATCCCTCCGGCCATAAAAGAGGCGCCTAACGCGCGCCGCCCTTCGCCGCGTTTGCCCATCGGATAGCCGTCCAGCACGGTCGCTTGAGAGCCTGAACCGCCGGGTATGCCGAATAGAATCGGCAAGTACGCGGCGCAGATCGCGCTCACGGAGCTCGCTCCGATGAGCAGCGCCATGCCGGTTACCGGCTCCCAGCGCACGACCACAGGCAATAGGATCGCGTACACCAACGGCATGCCGAGACCCTGTGGCGCCACCGCCGTAAAAGTGCCGATGCCGACGCCCACCATCATGGCGAGGAAAACTTTCAGATGAAGGATGTTCGTCAGGCCTTTGATAGCGGCGTCGAGCAGTGACATCTCCATTGGCAGTTTCCCCGTCTTGCTTGTTGCCGAATTAACTACGCGGTGGAAGAGGACCAGCGCCGGATAGGGTTCTCAGCATCTCGATGACTTCGGGATCGCGCGGAATCTCTCGAATCGCCTTGCTCAACTCTTCCGGCATCAACGGATCGACGTCATCGCCGACCAGCTTCTTGTATTCGCGATGGAACTCAGCGTCCTTGAGGGTTTTGCGCATCGCATCCTGAAGAATATCGACTTTGTCCTTGGGCGTTGCTGGTGGCAGCATGTAAGGAGAACCAACCAGCCTGAAGACTCGCCAGACAGCGAGGACTTTCTTTTCTTGCTCCGATTTGGCGAAGGTCTCGATCTCGGGCACAGTTGGGAAACGCGGATGTTTCGCCCCCAATGGCACCTCCATGATCGAATGGAAATCCATCAAACTCTTTTCAACCCACTCAGGATTGCGGCGCAACATCGATGTGGTGAGATTGGCTCTCGCGTCTAATTCTCCACGGAGAAGAGCCGCGTCAACTTCGGGCGCCGAGTAACCGGCGATGAATTTGGGATCTTTCAGACCGAGGAAATAAGCAAATAGTCTCCCGGCCACATAAGAAACATGTCCCACGGATTGCGCGCCGATGCGCAGGCCCGAGGCTGACCGGAGCTTCTCTATGCTGCTCAAGCCCAGCTCTTTTCTTGTATAGATGATGTAGTGGCCGCCGCTTTCGGGAGCGCCAAGATATACAAATTTGTCGAGATCATACATGACGCCGCTTTCGCGCATGATTTCCAGGGACACGATACCGCCGCTCAGGGCGCCGACGGTGAGGCCATCAGGACGGCTGTTTCTAAACAGATAATTAGCGGCTTTTCGACCGCCCCCACCGTCCATGTACTCCATCGCGATGGCCGGATTACCCGGGATATGCTTGCGTAGCACCGGAGTCATGGCCTTAACCCGCAGATCGCCTGTCCCGCCCGGAGCTGTGCTGACGATCATCGTAATGGTTTTGCCTTGGTAAAACGGTGCTTGTGCCAACCCGGCGCCGGCAAACATCTGCAACCCGGCGAGGAAGGTTATGATTCTACCGGCCGTTTTGACAACTCGACTGCTCATCATTGCTTCTCCCAGAATTGAATGCGCGGAGTCTAGCGGCGTGGTGGCAGCGCAACCGCATTGGCGAGCCGCTTAAAAACTTCCACGGCTTCCCGGTCCCGCGGCACATCTCGAATCGCTTTTTCGTGATCCTCGGGCATCAGCGGACTCGGCTCATCGCTGGTGAGTTTCTGATAATGCTTCGCAAACTCCGGATCTTTGTAAGTCTTGCGGAATGCATCCTGAAGAGTTTGCACGCGATCTTTAGGCGTCCCCGGCGGCAGAACAAACGGCGTTCCGGTGACTCTGAAGGCGCGCTGCATGGCGATGATTTTGCGGTCGAGAGGGCTTTTTGCAAAAGTTTCGATCTCAGGCAGGTTCGGGAAAGCCGGATGCTTTTCACCTTTGGGGGTTTCGGTGATCGCATGGAAATTAACCACTCCGCCTTTCAACCAGTCTTTATTTCTTTGCACGATGGTGTCCGCGCCGTTGGAGCGCAGATCGATCTCACCGCGCAGCAGCGCCGGATCAAGCTCGACTCCGGAGTAGCCGGCAATGAAGCTGGTATCTTTGAGCCCGAGTATATAGGCGAACACTCGCGCTTCCAGAAAGGTCGAGAAGCCCACCGACTGGGCGCCGAGTTTGAGCCCGGGAGTAGCGCGAAGCTTTTCGATCGTGTCCAAGCCTGCCTCTCTTCGGCTCACCAAGACAGCGTGATAAGTGCTGTAAGGAGACCCCAGGTAATAGAATTTATCGAGGTCGTAGAGAATGCCGGACTCGCCGAGCACGGCAAGCGAGACCATACCGCCGCTGAGATTGCCGATGCTCAATCCGTCCGGCTTGGCCGTACGAAAAAGATAGTTGGCCGCTTTACGGCTGCCGCCGCCGGGCATGAACTCCATAACAATTTTGGGGTTACCCGGAATGTACTTTTCCAAGAACGGCACCAAAGCTCTGACTCGAAGATCTCCCGAACCACCCGGATCCCTTCCTTGAACGATCGTGATCGTCTTCCCCTGAAAGAACGCGGCCTGGGCAAACACCTCGGCTGTTAACACAGACAAATACACCGATACGGCAATTACCAGAAGCCGTGCCACAGACCTAAAGATCGATTCTCTTTCCGTCATTTGATCTCCTCATTCAAGAGCAAAGCCGTATCTCGAAATCGGGATGGATTCAATTACGGTTAAGAATATTTGTCAACGGCCAGTATAAAAGACATCCAACTCGTCGGTGTGCCGACACCAGGTCCTTTATAAGCGAAATTTCGTTGCGCAGGTGGGAAAAGCTGGCTCCATTTGAATCAAGCATATGTGGAGATGATAAAGCATGTGAGCGTGTTAACTAAAACGGGCAGATCTCGTAACAAGGATCTTTAGTGAAACAGCACGCAGCAAACTGCGCGGTAATCAAACCCGCGTGATTGAAAGTTGGAAGGGAGAATCCATCCAACAAGCTCGACCGAAGAAAACTCTTACTTCCTGACGACGTTTTTTTCGCTTCGACAATCAGGATTTGAGCGGGCTTGCACCACGAGAACGCGCCGCATGCGTCGTAGTTTTTTTTTCGGGACACGAGCACGCGCCAGGATCACGGTTTTGAAGTTCCACCTGCCCGGCGAATCGCTTGCCAGAGCTTTGGCGCAGTGTAAGGCATATCGATATGATCGATGCCTAGCGGCGCCAGCGCATCCATCACCGCATTGGC
>JAICEJ010000505.1 GCA_025924215.1 Candidatus Binatia bacterium | reverse complement strand
GTTCCTGCCAATCCAGCTCGTTCATAATGTCGTTCAACCAGACGTTTGTCTTTTGCAAGGTGCCGTCAAAAACGTCATAGCCGCTCTTGCCTCTTTTTTTGACTCCTACCAATTGATAGCGGTATCCCGGACCGGTTTTCATAACAATTCCTCCCTAACAATTTTCCGAAGAGGTGATCTCAGATAAATGAATTGAGCAATTCCAGTGCCGCAAGGAATCGTTGAAAAGCAAAAATATTCCGTTGAATCCGAACTAAGGCGGTAATCAGCCCAACGCAATTTTCACTTCTGAAAAAAACCGGCGCATCTCTTCGCAGGACTGGAAAAAACCGCTTCGCGACTGCGCCATGACCGTGCAAAGTTCCGGATTTATTGTGGCTTGTTTCTTGCGGTTTAGACTGTTTTGCAGCGCTCGCTTGAGCAGATTCGGCAGAGAAGCCCGTCGGCCGAACAGATCGTCGTGGCTATATGTCTCGACCCGAAGGGACGCCGTGGCATTAACAGCAATAAAAAAATATCCCGACCGTTTTCAAGTTGCACCCAACTTGATCGATTACGAGAGCACCTGCGCAACGTTTTCTTGGGAGGCGGCGGAAAGAGAGCTGGAAAGATCGCCGGAGCATCGCGGCCTCAATATCGCTTACCACTGCGTCGATCGTCATGCGAATTCGCCGCGACGAGATCATTTGGCGTTGCGTTGGTTGAGCAGATCGGGCGAGGCCCGTGAAGTTACCTATGACGGATTGCGCCGCCTCACGAACCGCTTTGCCAACGTACTACGTGACCTCGGTGTTGGCAAAGGGGCGCGGGTTTTCGCATTGGCCGGTCGCATTCCCGAACTTTACACGGCGGCGTTGGGTACTCTCAAAAATGGCAGCGTGTTCTGCCCGCTATTTTCCGCGTTCGGGCCCGAACCGATTCATCAACGTTTGTCAATTGGCGAAGGGAATGTGCTCCTCACCACCGAAGCGCTCTATTCCAGGCGTAAAATCGCCGAACTGCGAGCATCGCTGCCGCACCTGAAATACGTTCTGGTCATCGGCGAATCCCGACCTACACAGTTGAGCGCAACTCATGATTTTCACACGCTGATGAAAAATGCTTCGGAGAATTTCGAAATCGCTCGCACCGACCCGGAGGACATGGCGCTGATTCACTTCACTTCTGGTACGACCGGTAAGCCGAAAGGCGCGGTCCATGTCCATAAAGCGCTGATTGCTCATTACATGACCGGCAACTACGCCCTGGACCTCCATCCTGACGATGTTTTTTGGTGTACCGCCGATCCCGGCTGGGTGACGGGCACCTCCTACGGCATCATTTCGCCTCTTTCACATGGCATAGCCAGTATCGTCGACGAAGCCGATTTCGATGCCGAGCGTTGGTACCGCATCATTCAAGAACAAAAAGTAACGGTCTGGTACACCGCGCCGACGGCGGTGCGCATGATGATGAAGGCGGGCACGGACATTATTCAGAAATATGATCTGAGCAGCCTGCGTTTTATCTCGAGTGTCGGCGAGCCGCTCAATCCCGAAGCCGTGGTGTGGGGACAGGAGGCGTTTGGCTTGCCGATCCACGACAATTGGTGGCAGACCGAGACCGGCGGCATCATGATCGCTAATTATCAATCCATGGAAATCCGTCCCGGTTCGATGGGGCGGCCTTTGCCAGGCATCGAAGCGGGGATCGTCCAGCTGCACAAAGACGGCAGCATCGAGCAACTTAAGGCCGAACAGGTCGGCGAGTTAGCGCTGCGGCCCGGCTGGCCTTCGATGTTTCGCGCTTATCTGCACGAAGAAGAACGCTATCGTAAATGTTTTGCCGGCGGTTGGTATTTGACTGGCGATCTCGCCAAGCAAGATGCCGATGGTTACTTCTGGTTCATCGGCCGTGCCGACGATGTGATTAAATCCGCCGGCCATCTCATCGGGCCGTTCGAAGTCGAGAGCGCGTTGATGGAACATCGCGCCGTTGCCGAGGCCGGCGTCATCGGTATTCCCGATCCGATCATCGGCGAAGTGGTCAAGGCCTTCGTCTCTTTGAAAAAGGATTTCGAGCCCAGCGAAGCGTTGCGCAGAGAGCTGCTCGGCCACGCGCGCTCGCGTCTGGGTCCGGCCGTGGCGCCGAGAGAAATAGATTTTCGCGACAATTTGCCGAAGACACGCAGCAGCAAGATCATGCGCCGTCTGCTCAAGGCCAGGGAGCTGGGCCTGCCCGAGGGAGATTTGTCGAGTTTGGAGAACGACTGATGGCACAGCACGGCATGACCGCAATCGGAGAAGAAAGGATACTTTCACCACGGAGGCACGAAGGACACGAAGGGTTTAGTAGAACAAAACTCCGAACTTTGTGCTCATCGTGGTGAAAAATCGGATTTTATCATCGAGGATATCAACCCGGATAGGGAGTGACTTACCACTAATGACACGAAGCACACGAAGATGCGGGAGGAGTTTTCTCATTCTCCTCTCACCTTCATGCTCTTCGTGTGCTTCGTGGTGACATGGGAGACTTTCTCAATGCCTCGACATGCGAAACAAAAAGCGCAGGCGATCGATCGCGAACATGCACTGCATCTGCTTAAGGAGATGCTGCGCATTCGCCGCCTCGAGGAAAAATGTGTGGAGCTCTACACGGCCGCTAAAATTCGCGGGTTTGTCCACCTCTATATCGGCGAGGAGGCCGTTGCCGTCGGCGCGATGCGGGCGCTCGAGTCTGAAGATAATATCGTTGCAACCTACCGAGAGCACGGCCATGCACTGGCGCGCGGCATGTCGGCCAACGTGATCATGGCGGAAATGTACGGTAAAGTTGAAGGTTGCAGCCGCGGTCGCGGCGGGTCCATGCACCTGTTCGATGCCGCCACGCGGTTTTACGGCGGTAACGCAATTGTCGGCGGCGGTATCCCGCTGGCTGTGGGCTTGGCCCTTGCAGATAAAATCGCCGGGCGGCAACAAATTACCGCCTGTTTTCGGCGAAGGAGCCGTTGCCGAAGGCGAGTTTCATGAATCGCTGAATCTTGCCGCGCTCTGGAAACTGCCGATGCTGTTTTGCTGCGAGAATAATCTTTACGCAATGGGCACCGCGCTCTCTCGATCGGAATCGGAGATCGATATTTGTCTCAAGGCCGCGGCTTTCGAAATTCCCGCCTGGCCGGTGGATGGCATGGATGTCATCGCCGTAGAGGACGCAACTAAACGCGCTGCCATCGCTGCGCGCGCAGGCGGCGGGCCGCATTTTCTCGAATACCGTACATACCGCTTTCGTGCTCACTCGATGTACGATCCCGAGCTTTACCGCGACAAACAGGAAGTGGACGAGTGGAAGAAACGCGATCCGATTCCGAATTTCATCGAGCGGTTGAAACAACAGAACCTCTGGCAGGAGGAAAAGTGGAGCCGCATGGAAGAGGATGTCGCACGCGAAATCCAGCAGTCTGTCGAGTTCGCCGAAGCGGGCCATTGGGAGCCGGTGGAAGAGTTGACGCGCTTTGTTTACTCGGAGGCGCAGTAAATGCATCGTTCAAAAGTTCAATGCTCAACGTTCAACGTCCACGGCCCGAACCTTGAACTTGGAACCTTGAACCGAGACGAGATATGAACGCGGAAAAAGTAAAAACCACGTATAGAGAAGCGACGCGCGCGGCGATTCGTGATGCCCTGTTGCGCGACGAGCGGGTTTTCCTTATGGGCGAAGATGTCGGTCGCTACGGCGGCTGCTTTGCGGTGAGCAAAGGCTTGCTCGATGAGTTTGGTCCGGAACGCATTCGTGACACGCCGCTCTCCGAATCGGCATTTGTCGGCGCCGGAATCGGCGCGGCGATGGGCGGTG
>JAICEJ010000504.1 GCA_025924215.1 Candidatus Binatia bacterium | reverse complement strand
ACCAGCACCGAGTTGTTGGCCGAACACGTTGCGGATCAGATCCGGCGCGCAGTTCGTAAGAAGTTTCCGCACGCGCGGATCCGCAGCATGGAAGTCGGCGTCGAAGAAGCACGCGGGCAGCGCGGCATCTTTCGCGGCGAGTTTTAAGTCGTTACGCCTAGTAATATGTCCAGGTGATGGTTCAGTTTGGGCCGGTAGTCTCTTTGTGACATGCCAAGTCAGAGGTGAAGCGCGTACCCGCTCTTGAACTTGCACCACCTTTCATGCTTCCGATTGTTCCAGCACCCAGCGCGCGACTTCGTCGTGACGAGCAAACCAAATATCCGCAAATCCTTTCATATAATCGAGCAGCTCGCTGAGCATGGCGGCCATTAACGGTCGTCCGCCAAAATGAGTATGAACCGTCAGATTGATCAGCGATGGCGACTCGGTGCGATATAGAAAGTCAAAAGTGTCTTTATACACGTTGAAAAAATCTCGCGGGCTGCTGCGAAGCGTTCGGTTGTCGGTAAAATCGCTGTGCGCAATCGCAACCAGCCGGCCTGCGGGCATGTTCATGGAATAAGGCAGATCAGTGTCGTTATAATCCCCGTGCCAGAGAAATCCTTCTTCAGCAAGAAATCGCGCGGTATTGACGGTCGGCGCGGCCACCGGGCTGAACCAACCCACCGGGCGAGCTCCCACTACGCTTTCGATAATGCGACTGCATTTCTGAATCACGTCTTTCTCTTCTTGCGCCGAAAGATACGGCAGCACGAGATCCTGAGTGTAAGAGTGAGCTGAGATTTCATGCCCGCGCTCATGAAGCTGTTTTACGGCATCGGGGAAATCTTCCGCACATTTGGCGTTTAAACAAACCGTTCCCCTGACATCACATTCTTCGAGTATTCGCATAAGTCGCCAGACACCGGTCCTGCCCCCATATTGCGACCAGGAAATTCCTAAAAGGTCCGGCGTTCCAGGCTTTAGCGCCGTGGTCATCGGTGAGTACGGAGGCGCTTTACCTTGGGACCAGACCTCGAACATCACGGTGATCATAACGGCCATTTTATGATTACCCGGCCAATGGGAAATTACCTTATGCATGAATCCTCCAACTGGAACGAATCAGCCGTCAGGAACTGAGGCTCCCATGCCATAACTCGTCAAGCCTTTGTAAATGCTCGGGAGGGATTGTCACATCCGCCCCTGCGGCATTTTCACGCATCTGCTGGGCGTTGCGAGCGCCCGGTATCGTGGTGCTGACCGCAGGATGGGCCAAGCAAAAAGCGATCGCAGCCTGCGCGAAGGTTTGTATGTTCCGGTCTACCAGAAATCGGAGTTGCTCAGCTTTTTCGAGCTCCCGGCGAAAGGGCTCGCCCTTGAAGCTGCGCGCCCGCACATCTTCACCCTGAAATCTCCCGTCGTCAGCCGCGGTTAGTTTCCCCGTCAAAATTCCGCGACGCAGCGGCACGCGCGCGATAATGCCTACATTGGCTTTTTGTGCGAGAGGGAAGATTTTTTCCGCCGGCTCTTGCGCGAGAAGATTATACTCCAGTTGTACCGCATCCGAACGGCCGTCATTCACTGCCACGATACCTTCCTCGATAGTATTGATGGAGACTCCATAATGGCGAATCTTGCCGGCTTTCTTGGCCCGCTCGAGCACCTCCCACACGTCGCCGCGCTCAATCACATCGACAGTAGGATTATGCAGTTGATACAGATCCACATAGTCGGTTTGGAGCCGCTTTAAGCTTTCGTCCATGACGCGCTCGATATAATCAGGGGTGAAATTTCGCTTGCCACGGTCGGGACCGACCATCACGTTACCGCCCTTGGTCGCCAAAACGATTTTATCGCGTTTACCGCGCAGTGCTTGTCCGAGCAATGTTTCCGAATAGCCTGCGCCATAGGCATCGGAGGTATCAATAAAGTTCACGCCCAAGTCCATCGCCGTTTCAATCGCGCTCAGGGATTCACGATCATCCATGGGTCCGAAATGGCCGGCATGAACCATTGTACCTAAACCAACAGCGCTCACGCGTAGGCCTGTCCTACCAAGAATTCGGTATTTCATTCATCCTCCGGTTTTTGCGCCAACATAAAACACGTCTGCAGCCATACGCAAGATCACGAACGATGATAGATAGATTCGGCTGGCAGTGCGATGTCTAAATTGCTTCGGGTAACTCTCGTTGACAAGCTCAGGCCAAAGCCATATTTTAACTGCACGTCCACCCTGATTTGAGCGGGCGTAATTCAGCGGTAGAATGCCAGCTTCCCAAGCTGGACGTCGCCGGTTCGACCCCGGTCGCCCGCTCCAAACTTTAAAGGCTTACACACCTCCCGTGTAGGCCTTTTTTTTCCGGGAATTTCGGGTTTCTTTTCGCGGAATATTTCTTCTCTAAATGTTTTCCAAGTGCTGAACCTGTTAGCTGGAGGACGGCAATGTCTCGTCGACCGTTGCGGACTGTGACGGGGAAGTGCTCGAGGATCGATTTGTAGATTAGCCCACTCTTGTGGAGGTGCGACGCAACGTTGAATCCCAAAAGTCTGATGCGACGACGATCTTACGATATGAGAAGTGCAAGAATGTAGAAGTGATGCCGAGCTGTGGCCGCCTTCACAGTTAAGCTTTCTTCCGGATCTAAATTGCTTATAAGTTTTATGCGGAAAGATTCACAGTTTTTGGAAATCTCTTCTAACGAGCTTTTATCTTTCAACCATACCTGCTGTTTCACCAATCACAGGAAGATCCTCATCGATAAACTTTCGCGCCCCGTAACCCGTTTCGTCGCCGAGTTAATTTGTTTCCGCGGGCCGCCTCAACCCTGGTATTGCTGCATCAGCTTAGCCACTAGACCGGTCCAACCGGTTTGATGGCTAGCGCCTATGCCGGCTCCGTTATCGCCGTGGAAATATTCGTGGAACGGAATCAGATTGCGCCAGTGCGGGTCGTTCTGAAACTTTTCCGTGCCGCCGAAAACTGGTCTTCTCTGATCTGCACCCTGCAAGAAGATGTTCATCAGCCGTCGCGAAATTTCCCCGGCAACCTCCCAGAGCGTCATCATCTTGCCAGAGCCGGTGGGGCATTCCACCTTGAAACTGTCTCCGAGGTAAAAGTGAAATTTCTGCAACGATTCGATTAATAGGAAGTTCACCGGGAACCAGATCGGACCGCGCCAATTGGAATTGCCACCGAAGAGTCCGGTGCTGGATTCCGCCGGCTCGTAGTCGACGCGGTGGTCCATGCCGTTTACGAATAAATGATAGGGATGATCGCGATGAATCTGCGAGAGCGCTCGGATGCCGTATGGCGAAAGGAACTCGCGCTCGTCGAGCATATATTTGAGCATTTGCCGGAGCTGGTCCTGGGTCGCAATCGAAAGCAGTCGGCGCTCACCCATCCCCGGCGTTCTCATGCAGGCAACGTTGGAGGTTAAGTCCGGACGATTTTCTATGAACCACTCCAGCCGCCGCTTGAACCCAGGCAAGTGATCCAGCAGCTCCGGCTCCAAGGTTTCGACGGCGAACAACGGAATCAGTCCGACCATGGAACGAATCTTCATCGGAAAGTGACTGCCATCCGGCAGCCTGAGCACGTCGTAGAAAAAGCCGTCTTCGTCGTTCCATAGCCCCGTGCCGTTCTGACCGCGATGGCTCATCGCATGCGCAATATGAATGAAGTGCTCCCAGAATTTGCTCGCCACGTCTTCGTAGGCGCGGTCTTCCTTGGATAGCTCGAGCGCAATGGCCAGAAGATTCAAAGTGTACATCGCCATCCAGCTCGTGCCGTCGGACTGTTCGATGTAGCCGCCGGTGGGCAGCGGCGCGCTGCGATCGAATACGCCGATGTT
>JAICEJ010000503.1 GCA_025924215.1 Candidatus Binatia bacterium | reverse complement strand
CAATGCTGTCGCGCTACGATCCGGAAACGTCCGTAGACATATTGCGCCGCATGCGCAGCACTCCCGCCGATCCTCGACTTACTCCCGAACAGCGCAAGAAAAGAGACTTCACCAATTCCCGCATGGTGATCGACGCGACCCGACCCTACGAATGGAAGGATAAGTTTCCCATGGTCAATGCGCCAAGCCAAGAAGTAGTGAGGATGGCGCGAGAGAAGTTTGGGTATTTGCTGAACTAGCGTCTGTTGCTCATCGTGTCGGGGGCGGGTAGCTTCAATCGAGTCGGTTAATCCATTCTCGCTCGCGAATAGATAGCCCTGAATCTCAGTAAACCTCTGATCATTCTCGACAATATAGTTTTGTGCGAAAAGCGGAGCGATTTTTAAGTCCTATTAACAGTCACCCCTTGTTGAGACCAGCTTCGAAAGTACCGTAAGTTCACGAGGCTTCCTCAAAGCCGTAGAACCTTTGCGGATTCTACCATGTGATCTGGCGCTTATCAGCGTCCGAAATATCGTTACCTTCGTGAAACATTCGGTTGTCTTGGCCCATGAGCTAAGCTTCGGCAAAAACAACTTGCTTCGTAGGAAAGATCCCGGATAAACTCAGTCGCACAAAATTCTCGGCTTGATTCCTGAATTGCTACGATGCACGGCACAAAAGCCAGGAGGCATTCGACATGGCCCTTAAATCAGCCGCTATTCTGATCTCCATATTGCTAGGCGTATTTTCTAGCAGGACAGCATCGGCGCAGTCGATACGAGTTGCGATCCCTGGCATCAGCGGAACGTTGTTGCCGCTCTATGTTGGACAGGAGAAAAGGCTATTTAAAAAACATGGTCTGGATTCCGAACTGATCATGGTCCGTTCCGGGTCTGTGGCGGTTCAATCACTTCTGGCGGGCGAGATTCAATACGCGGCATCGGGAACCTCGTCCGGTATCGAAGCGAAACTGGCTGGAGCGGACATGATCTCGATTACGGATTACATGAACACGCTGCCATACACGCTGGTGACTTCCGACCGGATCAAATCCGCCAATCAACTTAAGGGCAAGCGGTTTGCCGTCAGCCGGCTGGGTGCTATATCGGATATCGCGCTGAGGCTTGCGCTGAAGAATCTCGGAGTGGATCCTGCCAAGGATGCCGTGATCCTCGGGATTGGTGACGCCGCTGCGCGTTTTGCCGCGTTAAAAGTTGGCAGCGTCGATGGGACGGTGATTTCGCCGCCGGACACGTTGACCGCTAGAAAACTTGGCTTCAATCTTTTGACGAGTTTTCAAGACGCCGGGATTAAGTTTGCCTACGGATCGATTTTTATCACCAGCGATTATGGACGGAAAAACCGGACCAGTGTCCTCAACTTTATCCGGGGATTTTCCGAAGCCATTGCCTTTCTCCGCAAAAACAAGGAAGAGACCCTGAGTGTTCTCAGTAAGTGGACTCGGAATTCGGACCGCGAGTCTTTGGAAGATACCTATGATTTCTTTCTCCGTCTTTATCCAGCCAAGCCATTTAGTGACGACGAGGCGGTGAGAGCCGTAATCGAAGTGCTTGGCGAAAAAAATACTGCGGTCAAAAAATTCAAACCTGCGGACTTTTACGACATGCAATATTTACGCGAAATCGATCAAAGCGGCTTTATCGACAAGCTTTACCGATGATCGGTGTACTTCGGCTTACAGTCTGCCTGTCCCGGTTTGGCCGTACCTTCGTTGATATCCATGCCAGACGCCGAGGGTCTCGGACGATGTCGCAACCGTGCCGAAGTGTCTTGTTATATTGCCGAGGGTTGTCTCATGAACCTCTTGGCTGAATGTGGCCGTGCAGTCACTGAGAAAAACGATGTAGTAATCACGCATGAAGCCGTCTCTCGCCGTCGACTCGACGCACACGTTGGTCGTAACGCCCGTTAGAATCAGAGTTTTGATACCTGCCTCTTGCAGAATCTGATCCAGTTCCGTCCTGACAAAAGCACTGTAGCGATGCTTTCGGATCACTAGTTCGGTTGCGAGCGGCGTCACTTTATAAAAATCGGCCCCCCAGCTCCCCTCCAAACATCTTTCATTGTTGAGGCCGTGCTTTCTGTCCTTTTCAACAAATGGTCCGGAAAGATATCGGTTGTTGTAGATTCCCTGAACGAAAATTATCTTAACGTTAGCTTTCCGTGCTTCATCAAGGAATTGCACGAGGCGCGGCACCATAGACTGTGTGGCAGAGATGTCCAAGCCGAGTTTGCGCAGATACCCGTCCTCATGGCAAAAATCATTCTGAATATCGATCACGAGCACGGCAGCATGCTCTGGATTTACTTTCTGTTCCAATGTCGTCAATACGTCTTCCATCGCACCTCCAAATTTGGGTCGCGCCACACAGATGCCACAAAACTACTTTAAGATTTCTTTTAACTTCTCGATGATCGGCTTCTCGAGTTTATAAGTGCGAGCGACCACTTTTTCCAACTCTTCGCCGGTAAGCGGACTCATGTCCAGTCGTGCCTTTTGCGCATCCGCGATAAACTCCGGATCTTTATAGGTTTCAACGAGACCCTTGCGAAGCATGAGCACGCGATCCTTGGGTGTGTTCGGCGGAAAGACGTAGGGACGAGCAATCGCGCCGTAGTCGTAAATTCCTGCTTGGATGATTTTTCGCGCATCTTCGCTCTTAACGATATCGGTAATCATCGGCACCTTGGGTAAATCCGGATGGCGCCGCTCGGGTATCATCTGCAAGACAATCATAACCGAGCCGGACTGAATCTCCTGTACCCAGCCGGATTTGAAGGATTCCCAGGAGTTGGCGACCCCGTGCAACTCGCCGCTGTTGATCGCCAATCGGATATCGGCGGTGCCTTTATAGCCGCTTACTAACTGCATCGGCACGCCCACTGTGGCGCGCACAACCTTGGCGATGTCATCGGTGGCCGATCCCGGCCCGACTCCGCCGAACTTGAGGCTGGTCTTGGTTGCCAACCAATCTTCGATGCTAGTCACGCCGCTCGCTTTGCTGATGCCGATCACCGTGTTGTCTTGCGCCGGGACACCAAGATATTCGAATTTCTGCCCGTCGAATTCGATGCCTGGCTTGCCCAGCACCTGCTGGAGAAGCAAACCGCCGATGAAATGGCCGATGGTCAGACCGTCCGGTTTGGCAACTTTGTAGACGTGATTCGCCGAAATCAAAGTTCCGGCGCCGGTCATGTTTTCAACGACAAAGTTCGGATTGCCGGGGACGTGCTTGCCGAGATGGCGCGCGATCAATCGAGTGTAGGTGTCATAGCCGCCGCCGGCGGAACCGCCGACGATGACTCTGACCGTCTTGCCTTGGTAAAATAACTCCTGCGCGATGGCTGATGTTGCCGATATAAAGAGCAGCAACCACATCGCCAAGATTGCGGTCCAGAGAACGTGCCTGTGGATCATGAGATCTCCTTTGTGCATTTCCGGGGACGCGATTGCGTTCGGTAATAGCAAGCCCCCCAGAGTCTCGAATTATTAGCAGAGATATTCTTCCTCCTGCAACTTGCATTGCAGTGCCGGCAAGGACAATAGTGTCGCAGAAGAAAGGAACATCGTGGCATGCAGTATCGGTATCTGGCCAAGAAGCGATTAAAAGTATCCGCCATCGGTTATGGCTGTCCAACATTCCAAGGAAAGCTCAGCCCCACGGATGAAAGGCGAGCCAGCGATGTGCTCCATCGGGCCATCGATCTGGGCATCAACTTTATCGACACAGCCGATCACAACAACGGCAACAATGAAGAAATCCTAGCGAAAGCCCTCAAAGGCAAGCGCGATCAGGTCGTGCTTGCGTCGAAGTTCGGCAATTTGCGCGGGCAGCCCT
>JAICEJ010000502.1 GCA_025924215.1 Candidatus Binatia bacterium | reverse complement strand
TTTTTGAGCAGCCATGCATCAATCATTTCTCGGTTAAATCTCCATTGATTGCCAACCTTGAAGGCGGGGATGTTCTTCTGTGTTACCAACCTATAAACCGTAAACTTGTCCACCTTCAGGTAATCGGCTACTTGAGCGGTTGTCAGCAAATTTTCTTGCATGTTACGCGTCCTTATGGCACCCTTTGGCGTTATTTGGCATGGGTATATAAGACTCGCAAAACTTAGTCAACGCCAAAACTGGAGCTGAAATGAGAAGAAGACCATTCGGAACCTCAGTGGTTCTGTTGTTTCTTGCGTTTTCATTGTTAACTCGTGATGCTTTTTCGGGTGGTTACATAATCCCGCATCAAACCGCCCGGGGTCTCGGCCTCTCAAATGCGATGACTGCTGGAGTGAATGATCCTTCGGCGGTCTACTATAACCCCGCTGCTCTTGGTGAGGTCGACGGAAATAATCTGCTGCTGAGCGGCACTTACGTAAATGTGCAAAGTTCCGTCGAAAATAGTGGCCGACGAGCCCGCAACAAACACGACGACAACTTTCTCGCGACGCTATTTGCCAATTACCACCTTCCAAATACCGACTTTAGTTTTGGAGTAGGTGCGTATTCTCCTTTCGGGCTAGCAACCACCTACGAAAGTGATTTCACTCGGTTTGCCGCTGAACGAACCGAGCTGAAAACCATTTACATAACGCCCGCCGCGGCTTGGCACCCTTCCAAATATTTTTCGGTCGGAGCCGGTGTGAGCTTTGTCCATGCCTCTGGCTTGTTTTCGAGAGGGCTCTGCCTTGATCCTATAACCAGTTGTACATCGCCCATCGGCCTGGAAGGTCGACTCCGGCTAACAGATACCGCGAACGCTTTCGCCTACAATATAGGAGCGCTGATCAAACCTATAGACAGCGTTAAAGTTGGATTTAGCTACCGGTCTCGGGTGGATCTTCGTTTCGACGACGCAGACGTCAAATTACGTGGGTCGTTCACTACAGCCACTACGAAAGCAGACATTAGGCCGATTCCTCTCCCGCCGGTTATTAACACGGGCGTCTTCTGGCAAGTAAGACCAAACTGGGGAGCCGAGTTGGTCTATGAATACACCCGATGGAGCGAGTTCGAAAACTTTAATGCGACGTTCTCACCAAGCCCGACCTTCTTGCCTTTGGGATTCCCCATCTCGGGGTTTAGTTTTCCTGAGGACTGGAAAAACACCAACACCCTGAGATTCGGCAGCTACTATGTCTTGAACAAGAACTGGGAGTTGAGAGGAGGACTTGCTGTAGAAGAATCACCAATACCAAATCATACGCTAAATCCAGCTATCCCTGGTGCTGATTTGTTAACGTTGAATGCTGGCTTGGGCTATAAGTGGGAGAACATTTCGCTCGATGTCGGCTATATGGCGGTGTTTTACAAAAATAGAAGAGTCACTAACAATGAGTTAGAGGGCCTACCGGCCACTAGTCCTCTAGGCTTTGCAGGCGCCCCGGGCAAAGACAAATATGAAACTTTCAATAACTTCGTGACGCTATCATTGGGGTATCGCTTTTAGGGTCTCCCGCAGTTTAACTGTCCGATAAATCCGCCGGGCACTCCTCAGACACCTTGGCAACCTTATTTAGATCTTTTCGTCGCCTTCTGAAGGTTCGCCCAAGAATCCCGTAGGGTTACCGTCCGATTAAACACCGGCTTACGCTTCGTCGAATCTACCGAATCGACGCAAAAATAGCCTAGTCTTTCGAACTGATAGAGCTCTCCTGTTTGCGCATTCGCAAGAATCGGCTCTACTCGGCAGTTCCTCAGCACCTCCAGCGATTTTGGATTAACGTTGGTCAACCAGTCAACGCCGTCGGCGACGGCATCGGGATCTTCCTTACTAAACAGGTGATCATAGAGTCGGACCTCGGCTTCGATTGCGTGCGCGGCTGAAACCCAGTGAATGGTGGCTTTTACTTTTCGATTGCTCTGAGAAGAACCACTTTTAGTCTCCGGGTCGTAGGTACAACGCAACTCGCGGATTTCGCCGGTCTCCGGATCTTTGACAACGTCGGTGCATTTGATGATGTATGCGTAACGCAGGCGAACCTCACGCCCCGGCGATAACCGGAAAAATCCTTTGGGTGGTTCTACGCGGAAATCATCCTGCTCGATGTAGACCACTTCTGAGAACGGAACAAGTCGCGTGCTGCTACTGGGATCTTCCGGGTTATTGACTGCCTCTAAGTGTTCAACCTGTCCAGCGGGATAATTTTCGATGACGACCTTGATGGGCCTTAACACCGCCATCACTCGTGCCGCACGCTTGTTCAGGTCCTCACGCAGACAGTGTTCCAACATGGCGATATCGACCGTGCTGTTCCGCTTGGCCACGCCAATGCGCTCGCAAAAAGTTCGGATCGCTTCGGCGGTATAACCGCGACGCCGGAAACCCGCCAGGGTCGGCATTCGTGGATCATCCCAGCCGGAGACGTGATTTTGTTGAACGAGTTGCAGAAGCTTTCTCTTGCTGAGTACGGTGTGGCTTAGATTGAGCCGCGCAAACTCAATTTGCTGCGGATGATGGATACCCAACTGATCGAGAAACCAGTCGTATAGAGGTCTGTGATCCTCGAACTCCAATGTGCAGATCGAGTGAGTGATTCCTTCAATTGAATCTGACTGGCCATGGGCAAAATCATAAGTCGGGTAGATGCACCACCGATCCCTGGTCCGATGATGCGCAGCATGCAGAATACGGTACATCACCGGATCCCGCAGGTTTAAATTGCGCGAAGCCATATCTATCTTGGCCCGGAGAGTGCGCGCGCCGTCCGGAAACTCGCCCGCTTTCATGCGCTCAAACAGATCTAGATTCTCATCACTTGAACGATCCCGGAACGGGCTATTCCGACCCGGTTCGGTAAGCGTGCCCCGGTACTGGCGCATCTGATCACTGTTTAGGTCGCAAACATAGGCCTTTCCGGTTTTGATAATTTGCACAGCAAACTGATACAGGCGATCGAAATAATCCGAAGCATAATACTCCCGATCACCCCAGTCGAAACCCAACCAGCGAACATCGTCTCGAATGGACTCGACGTATTCGATATCTTCTTTGCTTGGGTTGGTATCGTCGAAGCGAAGATTGCAAAGCCCGCCGAATTCTGCCGCAAGACCGAAGTTCAAACAGATAGATTTGGCATGGCCAATGTGAAGGTAGCCGTTGGGCTCCGGTGGAAATCGCGTGTGAACGCGCCCCTGATGCTTTCCTGTTTCAACATCTTCAGCGACGATATGCCGGATAAAATTAGACGGCGCCGCCTCGGTAGATGCCATGGCGTCCTTCACAACTGATACGTCACTATTCACAACGTTCTCCTCAATCTTCTATAATATCACGATCATCGCTGTTTTAAACGCGCCAACGTTGACCCTATTTGGGGTCCCTGCTAGGTTGACGGCGATGATCCAAATCCGCACTCGTTTTGCGCCTAGCCCCACAGGCTATCTGCATATCGGCGGCGCCCGCACGGCTCTTTTCAATTACCTGTTCGCACGTCATTACGGCGGTAAGTTCATTCTGCGCATCGAAGATACCGATCGCGAGCGATCAACGCCCGAAGCAATCGAGGCAATCCTCGAAGCGATGAAATGGCTGAAGCTTGACTACGATGAAGGTCCCTTTTTTCAGACAGAGCGTTTTCCACTCTATAAGGAAAAAATCCAGCAGCTATTGGCTGTCGGCAAAGCCTATCCGTGCGTCTGCACACCTCAGGATCTCGATGCCAAACGTCAGCTCGCGCAAAAGGAAAAGCGCAAGTCGTCTTATGATGGGACTTGTCGCCCGCCCGAAGGCCTCATTCCGCGTTT
>JAICEJ010000501.1 GCA_025924215.1 Candidatus Binatia bacterium | reverse complement strand
GGCAGCTGTCACTGCGGTAAGATTGCATTCGAAGCGGAAGGCGAAATTAAAGCGGCGATGGCATGCAACTGTTCGATCTGTTCGCGCAAGGGATCGCTCTTGTGGTTTGTGCCTCGCGAACAGTTGACTCTGCTCACGCCTGAAAAGGACATAGGAACCTACACGTTCAACAAGCAGGTGATCAAACACCGCTTTTGTCAGACATGCGGCATCCATCCATACGGTGAAGGCACCGATCCCAACGGAAACAAGACTGCCGCCATCAATCTTCGGTGCATCGAAGGGATTGACCTGGCAAGCGTTCCGGTTCAGAACTTCGACGGGCGGTCGTTGTGAATGGGTCCAGCGGCATATAGGCGACGGCGTGAACGATCTCTTGGTGAATTTGGACGTTGATGATCTTGATAAGGCGGCGCGCTTTTACAGTTCTGTATTCGGATTGAGAGCCGGCCGCCGCCTCGGCGTCGTCGGATTGGAGATGCTTGGCTGTTCGTCTCCAATATATCTTCTGGAGAGATCAGCAACTGCCCCTGTGGAGACAACTTCGCTGGCTCGAACCTATCAGCGGCACTGGACGCCGGTGCATCTCGATTTTGTCGTCGATGAAATCGAGCCGGCGGTTGAGCGAGCTGTCTTAGCCGGCGCGGTGCTAGAAAAGCCTGTCCAGATATTCGGGTGGGGCAAGCTCGCGCTTATGGCTGATCCTTTCGGCCATGGTTTTTGTTTTGTGCAGTTTGTCGGGCGCGGGTATGACGAGATCGCAGAGTAACTGTCCGGCATGGCTTCACTTGCGCATGAGGAATGCCCGACCGAAGCTCCCGGTTGCCAGAGCGTCCCATGTTAAGGGGGTTACAATCGAAGACGAAGGAGATCAATCATGAATGTTGCACTGTGGATCCTTCAAGTGTTGCTTGCGGGCCTATTTCTGTTTGCCGGTGGCGTGAAGCTGGTCACGCCGATCGAGGAGATGCTGAAGCAAATGCCGCTAGCGCTGCCAGGCTGGTTCTTGCGTTTCACCGGCGTAATCGAGGTGCTGGGTGCGATCGGCCTGATTGTTCCCTGGCTAACCGGGATTCGCCCGGGTCTGACGCCCTTGGCGGCTGCCGGGCTGGTGATCATCATGATCGGAGCCGTGATCTTCACAATCCTCGCTGGCGATATTGCCATGGCGCTGATCCCGCTCGTTGTGGGGCTTTTATGCGCTTTAGTTGCCTACGGGCGCTGGCGTCTGACGCCGTATCCCGGATCGGCTCAGCCGTCGCGGCTTCAGCCAAGCGCAAAGCGCACCTAGACCTCGACAAGCAGAACGCCAAGGAAAATATCCGACAGAGAAGTTCAAAGCCGCGGAAATCGAGATCCGCTTTTTCCGACGAGGACTTTTCACCGCATGATAATGCTTCCTTATCAAATGGCAGAGCGGATTTGCGATTGAACGCCCGCCGAAGTTTGGACGAGTGCACGATTCGAGGACAAACGCCATGTGTAGAAACATCAAAACGCTATTCAATTTTGAGCCGCCGGTTACCGACTCGGAAATTTGGGCAGCATCGCTGCAGTTCGTACGGAAAATCAGCGGTTACAACAAGCCCTCGAAAGCCAACGAGACCGTATTTTTTTCGGCCGTCGATGAGGTCGCGATGATCTCAAAGCACCTTCTGGCTTCATTAGAATCGACAACAGCCCCGAAGACTCGGCAGGAACAGGCTGCTAAGGCAAGGGCGCGTGCTGTTCGAAGATTCGGCGGTCAACTTCCGAGTGAAGATCGCAGAAAGTGAGAATGCATCCGAAGAGTATGTTCGTATGCAATTCCGATGCGTTGCTCGGCATACAGCTCGAGGGCGAATTTAGCGGGCTTAAGGCTAAGCCAAAGAAACATCAGCCGCGATTTACAATTGTAGTTACGCGCCCAGTGTAGGATGCCACTTCACCTCAACCATGATCATCCATCTTATAGACGGTACCTACGAGCTGTTTCGCCACTTCTACGGCCTGCGCCGTTTCAATAAGGGCGAGGACCGGCCCTTCGGGGCCGTCATCGGCGTCCTCAATACAGTACTGCAGATGATTGAGAGTGGAGCGACGCACGTGGGAGTGGCGACCGATCACGTGATCGAGTCGTTTCGAAATCGTCTCTGGCCTGGTTACAAGACCGGCGATGGTATCGAGCGCGCTCTCCTTGCTCAGTTCCATCCGCTCGAGGAAGCACTCGCCGCAATGGGCGTGGCTGTCTGGCCGATGATTGAATTGGAGGCTGACGATGCGCTTGCCTCGGCGGCGCAGATCGCCTCCGGAAACGCAGGTGTGGAAAAAATTTGCATTTGGACCCCCGACAAGGACCTGGCGCAGTGCGTCCGCGAAGACCGGATAGTGCAGGTGGAGCGTCGGACACAAAAAATGCGCAATGCCGACGGAGTTCGTGAGAAGTTCGGGGTGGATCCGGTTTTGATCCCCGACTTGCTCGCTCTTGTCGGCGATAGCGCGGATGGATTTCCGGGCATTGCGGGGATTGGGCCGATCTCGGCTGCACGGCTGCTCAATCGGCACGGCATGATAGAAAATTTTCCATCTAGCGTACTGGGAAATAATCGCGAGCTGGCGCTACTGTTCAAGAAGCTGGCGACGCTCAGGACGGACGCGTGCCTGTTCCGCAATATCGACGAGCTGCGCTGGCGTGGACCAACTGACGGATTCGCCGCTTGCGTGCAGCAGCTCGGAGACGCTCGTCTCCTGGAGCGCTGTCGCAAGGCAGAAAGCATGACTCCTATGGCTGATCTGGCTTAAGGAACAAATCGATTGCAACGGAGGATGATGGATGCGCTATGTTGATGGTTTTCTATTGCCGGTGCCCAAGAAAAATCTCCAGGCATACCGGCGCATGGCCCAAAAGGCTGGAAAGATCTGGCGCGAGCATGGCGCGCTCGAGTATCGGGAATGCGCCGGTGACGACCTCAACGTGAACGGGCTGGTATCGTTTCCGCGAACAATAAAGCTCAAGCGTGGCGAGACGGTAGTGTTCGCCTGGATCGTATTCAAATCGCGAACCGATCGCGACCGGGTTAACGCAAAAGTCATGAAAGATCCGCGTTTGGCAGATTCGATGGATCCGAAGTCTATGCCGTTCGATGTTAAGCGCATGGTCTATGGCGGATTCAACGTCATGGTCGACGTATCGGGATCCGCGGTTAGTTAGATCGAGCCGCCGGCGAATTTTTACGGTAAACTAAAATTATCTTTACCGATGCTTAGGCCGACATGGCGATCCGCACGAACAGCTAAATGGATGATCTCACGGCCTTGCCCTTCCAACGACAAGAGCCCTGGCGAGAGTCCTCTGACGAGATGCGGCGCCTTTTCCGCTGGAGTCAGCCAGTGGTTGGACTGGCCTCGAGCGTTTGTTTCATTCTACTTAATCCTTGTTCAATCATTTCCGCGATAGCTTCGGCCACCTCATCGGGCATCAAATCCGCTATCCAGACGACACGACACTTTTCGTCGCTGTCCGGGAATACCTGTACGGATGCGTTATGATGAGTGAGAGGCGCGCCGCGAGCTGACCAAGCGTGGCGGCAGTTTTTTTCATCGACAGCGACGATGAGTTCCCGTACGACCATGCCATTTGCAAACTTACGGTTCGCCACTCACCTTCTAGTTCACAGTCTACTACGAAGCCAGGTACTAAACGTTTGTGGATCGCACCAACATCGCGAATCGCGTCCCAAACGATTTCTTTACTCCGCTCGATTGCGATTTCTTTGTGGATGGTCGCCATATTCTCTTCACTCAGCCGCTGTTCGGTCCAAGAATAATCAAACTCAACTGCCGGTCTCCGGCACTGTCATCACCTCGAGCAGATGTCCGTT
>JAICEJ010000500.1 GCA_025924215.1 Candidatus Binatia bacterium | reverse complement strand
GCGCCTCAGCGACCCTGGTAAACTCAATGATCGCTGAATGAAAAAATTTGCTACCGATGCCAGGTGATTATTCATTGTAAGCGCTCTTGAGCGCAGCAACTTTTAGCCAACACCCAGGAGGAATCGATGCACAAAAAACTACGTCTGTTACTAGCCCTGCTGGCCGCTGCCTTTATCGCGACGCCGGTTTATGCGCAGGACGCAAAACTCGTCGAAGCAGGAAAAAAAGAAGGCAAAGTGACGGTTTACGGATCATTGGAAACCGATAGCGCAGAGGCTGTTTTCAAGGTCTTTAGACAAAAGACCGGCATCGACCTGGAGTATTGGAGAGCGTCATCGACCAAAGTGATGGATCGGGCTCTGACCGAGTATCGCGCCGGCAAACCGGGCTTCGATGTGATTCTGACCAACGACAATCCGATGCAGATCATGTCGAGAGAAGGAATCTTTGCAAATTACGAATCGCCTTCGGCCAGAGAATTTACCAAGGAATCCATCGATCCCAAACTGGGTCCTCGCTACCGCAACGTCATGATCGGGATTCTTTACAACAAGAGCATTATCAAACCTGGCGACGCGCCAAAGTCACTCGAAGATCTACTTAAGCCGCAATACCGGGGCAAGCTGGTAATGGCCGATCCGACCCAGCACACGACCACGACTCAGTGGGTCGCGAGCCTGGAAAAATTGCTGGGCAAGGAGAAGGCCGAGAAATTCATTCGCGACTTGGCCGCAACCAAACCGATCATGGTCGAGTCTCTGTTGCCGGCAGCGGAGCGCGTGGCTAGCGGCGAGACACCGGTCGGCATCACCTATGTTAAATACGTTCATACCTTCGGCGAGAGAGGCGCGCCGATCGATTACGTGAGGCTCGGCAAGATGATGGGCGACGGCCACTATCTAACACTGGGCAACAAGGCGCCGCACCCGAACGCAGGCAAGGCTTTTATCGACAGCTTCCTTGGTGCGGAAAGCATGACGATCCTCGCCAAGCAAGGCGAATTCGTCAATCGCAAGGGAATTTATCCGCCGATTGCCGATGCGGACAAAATTCAGTTCGTCGAAATGCACGATCTCGACTCGAAGGCGTTTGCCCAGAAGAAAAAAGAGTATCAAGAAATTTTTCTACGCAAGTGAAGATGCGATTCGGCACTGAGGCTGTCGGTTAGTAGAGAGCGATGGGATTTTTTAGGAACCGTATTCAACCATCACGACCAAAATAAAAGAGGCGGTCATTCCAATGACCACCTCTTTTTCGCTCCTGCTCTGATAATCGCAGCGAATCTAAGCAGCCGCCTCCATCTGTTTATTGTAGCTGCCACTGCGAGCCGCGCTGTTGCATTTTGCCCGATGGTAGAAAATTTTCTGCGCCGCGCCGATATTGCCCGGATCGCCTTTCCACGCTTTCAAAGCCGGGTCCTGGAGGGCCCGCGCATAAGAGAACGTAACCTCCCAAGGAAGCGGTCCCATGGCGTTCATGGCATTGAGATGTTCGGTAGCGCTCTCCGCGCTCTGTCCACCTGACAAAAAAGCGATGCCCGGAACCGCTGCCGGGACGGTGCGCTTCAGGCAACGGATCGTGCGCTCGGCAACTTCTTCAACATCGGCTTTCTTAGGAGAGTCCTTTCCTGGAACCACCATGCTAGGCTTGAGAATCATTCCCTCGAGATAAACCCGCTGTAGAAAAAGCTGCGTGAAAGTGACCTTCAACGTATGCTCGGTCACCTCTTGAGCCCGTTCGATGATGTGCGAGCCGTCGAGCAACACTTCCGGTTCGACAATGGGAACAATGCCGACTTCCTGGCACAACGCCGCGTAGCGGGCTAGCGCCTCGGCGTTGAGCTCTAGGCAAGTATAGGTCGGTATCCCATCGCCGATCGAGATCACCGCGCGCCATTTGGCGAATTTGGCGCCGAGTTCCTTGTACTCCTTCAGCCGCGCGCGTAGTCCATCCAGTCCTTCGGTGACAACTTCGCCGGGAAAATTGGGAATGTCCACAGGACCTTTATCGACTTTGATGCCGGGCATGATGCCTTTCTTGGACAGCAATTGCGCGAACGGCGTCCCATCGCTGGCCTTCGTGCGCAGAGTTTCATCGAAGAGAATCACGCCGCTAATCGCTTCCTCGATGCCTTTGGTGGTAAACAACATCTCGCGATAAGCGCGGCGGTTATCTTCGTTGGATTCAATTTTGATGCTATCAAAGCGGCGCTTGATGGTTCCCATACTTTCATCGGCAGCCAATATTCCCTTGCCTTTTGCAACCATGCCTCGAGCAACGGTTTCCAGTTCCTGTGTGTTGACCATGATCGACGTGCCTCCTTTGACTAGAGCTTAGAAGTTCGCGTAACTCTTAATGAACCATTATCAATTTGGACTCCATTTTACATTGTGAACGGGGCATGGCAAGCGGCGTAATACTCGTGTTCGTGATTGTGGGATTGTACTCGTAGAGGCCAACGATGAAAGTGGAGCTACGTAAAACCCGAGACGCAGAAACCTAATTTTGTAACACAAAGCAATCACAACACGAGAACGGTAGTTCTCCGATCACGAACGCGTTTTCAATCACGTCGCTTTCATTGCTTCACGCCAATAGCTTGCGTCGAAAAATCTCTCCGGTGGATCGTAGGGAGGTTTGTACACGCCCATTTCCTTTCTGAGCTCGATAACCGTGTTTAACGCGGCCGGATTGATCCGCGCTTGCGGCACGACCTTGCGATAAGCCTGCTCTGCGGAATCCCGGTTGAGCCCTTCTTTAGCCATGATCAGTTCCAGAGTTTCCGCCCGATTTTGCGGCGTCAGCAACCAGTCCGTTGCCGCCGCCCAAGCGCGAATGAAGTGCACCGTCAGATCGCGATGTTCGAGTAGCCAGCGGCGCAATGTCCAGCCGCACGTCAGCGGCCAACCGGGAACGTAGTCTTCAGCGTTGGCGAGCAGCACCCCGCCCGCTGCTAACGCTTTGTCGGAAGCCGGCGGCGTCAACATTGCGGCAGCGACTCTGCCGTTTAGAAAAGCCTCCAGCCGTTTGGGCGAGCTGCCGATGATTTCGATTTCATATTGATCATCGTCCATCCCATGACGACGCAGAATCTTCTTGCGGATGAGATCGAGGTTCGAATCGCCGGGATCGCCGGCAAGCAGTTCTCCGCGCAGCTGCTCGATCGACGCAATCTCCGGCTGGCCAATCAGGTACGCGCTCAATCCCTCTTCTGCTTGCATGAAAAGAAGATAATCAACTCCATCGGTGGTTGTGCGCGCAATCATCGTATCCGCGCTGCTGAGCGTGAAATCCCAACGTCCCTCGGCCATGCCCCGGTTATGATCCGGAGCATAGGTCGTTTCGTGAAAGCGAATTTCGAGCCCTTCACTAGCGAAAAAGCCCTTGTACTCGGCGACCAAATGAGGCGGCCTGCGTTGGTATCCGGTCGTACTGAGCACATCCATTGCGTTTCCCTCCCTGTTCTTCTCTCTTCTATCGCCAGATGCGGCAACGCTCAAGCAGCGCGCTTTATTTGGCCATTGCTCGCCGGTTATGCCGATCATCCAACTATCGCCTGTTAGCTGTCCCATCAAACTGCGCAATCAAAGTCATCTTGCTTTGGCAAACCAATTCAGTAGACATAAGACTGATTCTATCTAACCCGGGACACCTCAATGAAGCTAAAAGACAAAGTCGCGCTGGTCACCGGCGGAGCAAGAGGAATCGGTAAAGCCGTCGCCTTGGCTTACGCGCGCGAGGGCGCCAGGCTGGCGATTTGCGCGCGCACGACATCCGAGATCGATGAGACGGTTCAAGACATTCAAAAGTTGAAAGCAGAGGCCAAAGGCTGGTTCTGCGATGTCTCCGTCGAAGATTC
>JAICEJ010000499.1 GCA_025924215.1 Candidatus Binatia bacterium | reverse complement strand
GACAGACGAAGCAGTAAATATTAGCCTGCTTCGTCCGTCGACGTATTCAGGTTAGCGCAATCCTAGATAGCCCAAGATAAACAGCACCACGACGATGACGCCAATGATATAAAAAATATTTCCAGGCATGACCGACCCTCCTTAGTAGTTGATTTCCCTGGACCCACCCCAGAGTATCCAAACTCTGCAGGCGAGGCAGGCAAAATAGTTACGACAGATCCGAAAGTACAAACGTAACTTATTTCAGCAATTGATATGCCACCAGTGTGATCTACAATCGCGGTCCGAGCTTACATCAAGGCGAGTTAGCGATTAGACTAAAAACCTGGAGTAGCGTCTTTAATTAAAAGAGCGTCACGAAGTCAACTTTGATCGACGTTAGCGAGACTGATGGCATGCTTCGAGGCTGAACTCCATTCGGCAATTACAAGCGCGACGCCGAGAAGAATGCCGACGGAATTCGCTCCGAGCCAAAGGGAAGTGGACGCCGATGGAATCAGTAATAGCCCGGCCGAAATCATTAGCACGCGTTTGATCCAGCCCAGCCGTTGGAAGAGATAACCCGCCACGCCGACGCTTAGGAAAATGACCCCGATCACCGCCGTGATGATCGCCGCGCCGATTTCTACTGGCGTGCCTTTGAAGAGCAACGCCGGATGAAAGACAAAAACAAAGGGAACGATATAAGCGACAATCCCGAGTCTCATGCCGGTCCAGCCGGATTTCCAAAAGTCGGCGCGCGCAATCGACGCCGCCGCGTAAGTGGCGATGCAGTCGGGCGGAGTGATCAGCGAGAGCATGCCGAAGTAGAAGAAAAACAGGTGCGCGGCCAACGGAGGTATGCCGACTTGGACAAGCGCTGGACCGACCAGCACTGCAAGCATGATGTAGACCACCGTCGTCGGCAGCGACATCCCGAGAATGATCGATACTACAGCCGTGAGAATCAAAAGAATTATCGTACTCCCGCCGGCCGTGTTGACCAGCAGCAGCGCGAGCTTGAAGGTCAGGCCGGAAAGTTGGAAGGCGCCGATGACCAAGCCCGCCAGCGCGGTCACCACGGCGATGTCCAAAAGTATTTTGCCGGTTTCTTCGATGCTGCCGAGAATGCTCTTGAGGGTCGGCCGCGTTTCTTTTTGCAGCGCGCCAACGAGGAACGTCGCGATCACGGCCGCCATGCCGGCTTTGCCCGGCTCCCAAAAAGCGAACATGAGAGTGTAAATCAGCGCAGCGAGCGGAACCAGAAAGACCCAACCTCGTTTGATCACGTCCCGGAGCAGGGGAATCTCGCTTTCCGGCATGCCGACCAGCCCCAGTTTAGCGGCTTCCAGATCGATCTGGGTGAACAGGGCGACATAGTAGAGACAGGCCGGGATGGCCGCGGCGAGGGCAACTTCGCCGTAAGATATGTTGAGGAACTCGGCCATGAGAAACGCCGCCACACCCATCACCGGCGGCATGATTTGGCCACCATTGGATGCCACGGCTTCGATCGCTGCGGCAACATGCGGCGGATAGCCGCTCTTTTTCATCATCGGAATGGTGATGGCGCCATCGACGACGACGTTGGCCACGGCGCTGCCGGACACTGTGCCGAAGAGAGTCGAGGAGACAACGGCAACTTTAGCAGTTCCGCCGCGAAAACGACCCATGAGCACCAGAGCAATATCGGTGAGAAACTTATCGCCGCCGACCGCGTACAGCGCTTGGCCGAAAAAGATGAAAGCGACGATTACGCTGGCAGCGACATTCAATGGCAAGCCGAAGATGCCACTGGAATCTAAATAAAGATAACTGACGAGCCGTTGCCAGCTGGAGCCATTGGCGTTTAATATGCCGGGGAAGAGATAGGCGAACTTGGCGTAGAGAATAATCGGCACGGTGATCCACACCAGCGCCCAGCCCACTACGCGGCGTGTCGCTTCGAGAATCAAAAGAATCGCTATGCCGCCCAGTATCCAGCGCTCCGGCGAGAGAACTCCCAAGCGGTAGGCGATGATCGGGTACATGACTGCGACATAACCACCCACGGTCAAGCCGGCGATCGCCAGGAACCAGTCGTGCCAAGGGATCACGTCGTCGGTATCGGCCGCGCGCGCTTTGACGTTGATAAAGATGCTCGCGAGCACGAGGGCGAAGAAGAGCCCGAGATATTGTTCTTTAAAAAACGTCCACGAGAATGCGTCGTGAATTTCGAGCGCCCAGAGCGCGCCCAAAAGGGTCAGGGCACAAAGCAGCAGACGCGCCAACTTCGCCGGCGCTCCGGTGAGAGATCTGAATTTGGTTGTCGGCGCGAGGTCGTCACTCATTTGGATCGCTTAAACCCGGATTGCGCAATTCAAAAGTAATCCGACGATCGAGCAGCGAGCCCTCCGGAGCGAAGCAAATAAACCGGCGGCTTGTAGCAGCCTGCAATCCCGGTTTTTGCAGCGGACTCCAAAAAAAATTGTCAACCCAGAGCCAAGCACGAGAGACGGCGTTGAGTTGTTCGTTTCTGTGCCTTCGCCCCTCCAGGCCCGCCCCTCAATCAGTGCATAGCTGTCCATGTCTACAGGGGAATTCGGGTTACCTCGTTCAAGCCGCCCCATCGCATCTCTCCGTTCAAGCCGCTTGAGGCGGATTCAAGCCGTTCAAAGGGTTCAAAGAGTTCAACACGCTCAGTCGCGAGGAGACTAAGTCTACGGATTCATGGCCACTAAGCGCTTTTGGGTTTCGTCCATCTTGGTTGGCCAAGCGTTCTTCTCCTTATAAAACTGTATTGCTGCCGGATGGTAAGGAATGGTCGCGTCGAGAGTGACGGCTCGCTCGCGTGTCCATTCCTGGAGTGAGGGGTGTAAGGGGGCGAGCTTGTCGGTATTATCCCAGATCGATTTAACGACCGCATGGACGACGTCGTTGGGCAACGCCTTATGACCGACGAGGTACATGTCATAGGCTTGCACGCAAGTGTCACCGACAATTCCGTTTGAGATGCCGGATTTTAACAACGTCAGATAATAACCCGGAACCGCTTTTTTGAGGCGCGCCTCGCCCTCACGCGAGCAGTCGAGTGCCACAAAGCGCACGCCGATGGTGGCATCGGCTTCTTTGACTTTGGCCGAACCGACGGTGTGGTTGCTCACGTCGGCGCGTCCCTGAATCAGGGCGTCAATCCCTTCGTTAACCGCCGGAACCGGCACGACTTTAACATCATCCCAGGTCAAATTGCCGGTGGACAACGAGCCATAGACACTGAACCATACGGCGAGGTGCGCGGGATACTCGCCAGTGACCCGCTTGCCTTTGACATCATTGACGGTTTTCACTGGACCGTCTTTGCGAGCGACCAGACTTGTCAGTAGCGGCGAACCGCGCATGATGAGTCGAGCATTGGGCGTGTACGGCAGCGGGTTTCGACCGCCGATTTTTAATTTTGGACCCTGATAGGCCATGGCCATGTCGACGGCGTTGATGATGCCAAAGTCGAGCTCGCCGTTGTCTAACATCGGCAAAAAGGTGCTGCTGCCTGTATAAGGCTGCACCACTGCCTGCATCGGTCCGGCGCCGCTGATTACCTTTGCAAGACCACTCGCCACTGAATAGAAAAGGCTACCCGCAGGATTGCTGCCGATGATTGTCGACGCGGGGAGCTTCTGCGCCTGGGCCGGCGCAGATACAAGTAAAAACATTGCGGTGCTGGCAGTGATGAAAAAATCGCGAATGTTACGTCTTGTACGCATAAGAATCCCTTGGGTTGCCGTTAGATCTCAGCTCGTCGAACGCGAACTTATTAGTTTAGAGACAGTAGCTTTTTCTGCACCTCATCCATTTTCGTCGGCCATGCGCCGTTCTCTTTGAAGAAGCGAATCGCGGCCGGGTGATACG
>JAICEJ010000498.1 GCA_025924215.1 Candidatus Binatia bacterium | reverse complement strand
GCTCGTCCATTTCTTCCTGCCGAATTCGTGCTGCGCGGGATGATCGATCATCGATGCGAGAGTCTGTTCATAGATGTTGCCTATTTTGTATTCCGGCTCAACGTAGTGGTCGCAAGAGTAAAAATCGCCGTTGTGCTCGATGACTGGCACGTCGCCGCAAGTCTCACGGTAAATGCAGAGCGCGTGCTCCATTCCGAGAAAGGGCCGCACGGACTCATCGAATAGTTGAATGAAAACTTTGCCTATATCATGGCGCACCCATTCATCGAAGATCGCCGAGAGAAATTCCCCGTAACCGGCCGCCGGCACCGACCGCGAGCCGGCAGGATCGCCGGGTTTCTCGGGCTTTTCTACCAGCGGCAGAAATTGTAGGTACTGCCCGCCGATTTCTTTGAGATAGCGGTACACGGCAATGGGATGTTTTACGTTGATGTCGTGAACGACGCACAGCAAATCGACATGAACTTTGTGCCGGCGCAACATCTGGAAAGCATGGACAACTTGCTTATGGGTGGGCTTCTGTCCCTTGGTGACACGGTAATGGTCGTGCAGATCCTGCGGCCCGTCCAGGCTTAGCCCGATGTAGAATGTTTCTTTGGCAAAAAATTCGCACCATTCCTCATCTAGGGTCGTGCCATTGGTCTGAATGCCATTGATGATTTTTTTGTCCGCCGGCAAGTGCTTTTTTTGCAACTCCACCGCCTTGCGGAAAAAATCGACGCCCAGCAGGGTTGGTTCGCCGCCATGCCACGAGAAGCTGACGATCTCTTTGGGTGTCGCCTCAATATGCTGGATGATGTAGCGCTCGAGAGTTTCATCACTAAGGCGGAAGTTGGAGCCCTTGGGATAAAGCTCCTCTTTTTTTAGATAATAGCAATAATGGCAGTCCAGATTACAGATGGCACCGACCGTCTTGACCATGATCTGAAATTCACGAGACGCTGTATCCAACCCATACCTCCGAAGGATCAAAAAACTCGCCCGCGCCGGGGGACGCAATCCATTGCGAGGACTCTACTCAAAAACAGTTCGGATGTCATCCCCTGGTTATGCTTGAGCTCGCAGCCTGCGCTGAAGGTACTAAACTGCTGGGGCATGATGAGCGGAGCAGGAGCCAAGGAAAGAACCGGATCGAGTAAAGAGCAGATTTCTTTCGCTTCTACTGATCCGTTGGGTTTGGCGGTATTTAGCTGCAGCCTGTGCGCGACGTTTCGCTCGCCGATTGCGCATAGGAAGGGAATCCCTAATTCGCGGCTGTCGCTGATTCCGCGCGATCCTACAATCCGCGCACGTGCGCCTTCTTCAGAAATTGGTTATGTCGGTCTATATTTGATGCCCGCAGTATGTCAGGGGATGCCGCTCTAGCGCGGTTCGCTGCATGAATCGAGCGCCTTTCCGAGGGCTTTCAAATGATTGGAGAGATGTTGCACCATCATGCTTTCGGCTAGCTGGGGATTCTTCTTGAGGAAAGCATCCATGATCTGATCATGCTCGCGCATGGAATAGTCGAGTCGCTGCGGCATATGCAACGACAGCAGACGGGTTTTCTGAATTTCACGCCGCAGTTCCTCTATCAACTGGTAAAGCCGCTCGTTGTGCGACAGCTCGGCGATGAAGCGATGAAAATTGCTGTTGGCATCGAAGTATTGAAGCACATCGCCCTTATGGCATGCTTCTCTGAGAAGCTGGTGCAGTTCACGCAGGCGGGCGATCTCGTCCGGCTGAGCTCTTTCTACGGCAAGCCGCGCCGCCAAGCCTTCCAGCACGCCGGCGATCGTGTAGTAGTCGTGCATGTCATCGCGCGATGGATTGCTGGCGACTACATGGTTGTTGGGCAAAAACGTCACGTAGCCCTGCGCTTCCAATGCTCGTAACGCTTCTCGAAGCACCACCCGGCTGGCGCGGAGAGAGGCCGCCAGCTTTTCTTCCGAGAGCTGCTCCCCGGGCAATATCTTGCCTTGGAGGATTGCCTTTCGAATCTCGCCGGCGGCGTCCTCGACCGACGCTCTGAATTTTTTTTCTGCTCGGTTGGTGCCTAGCATGATTATAATTTACCGTCTGCGGGGATCGGCTTTCTTACGAGAGCTCTGGCGCGTTGCCAAAGATTTCTTTTCAGAGAGTCCTGGACGATCTTGAAACGTCCCTTGAGGGTAAAGAGATAGTAGTCGTCGGTTCGCTTTAGGTAAACTTCACGGCCGATCTTCAGGTGTTTGCTTTGTTCTCCCTGCGCCAAGATCAGGCGACCGTTCTGTTCCCGTACCAACGCGAGCGCCAGCGGCGGCAAAAATCCGTCCGGGGTGACATAGAGGATCGTGAACGTTTCGATAACGCCCTCGTTGCTCATCGGCATCTTCGCCGGGCGGCTCTTCGCGCCTTGCCGAGCGGGCTGCGGAAATCCAGGAGTGCGAGGCAACGATACGTCAGTGCGCTCGAGAATGGTGACGAAGTTATTGCTGGCAAGCCCGCCGGTGCTCTGTGTCAGGCCGCGGTTAAATTGACGTTTTGAACCGGTTTCGCCGCGCAGCCTTTTCACCGCTTCGACGATCTGCGCGAGTCCGCTCGCGCCGACGGGATGTCCGCGCGCTTTCAAACCGCCCGACGGGTTTACCGGCAACCGTCCGTCGATTGAGGTCACGCCTTCCAGGACCGCATCGCCGCCTTTGCCTGGGGCAAAAAAACCTAAATCCTCGGTGGTGATAATCTCGAAGGGGGTGAACGCATCGTGCACCTCGGCAAACTCGATTCCCTGGGGCGAAGTCTCAGCCATCTGATAGGCGCGCGCCGCCGCCATCCGGGTGGCTGGAAACGAAGTAAAAATCTCTCGTCCTCGCAAGCTGAGCGGGCCGGTTCCCTGCCCGACACCCGCCAGCCGCACGTCTGTTTTTTCGCTGGTAAGCACGACTGCCGCGGCGCCGTCGGTAATCGGCGAACAGTCATAAAGCCTCAGTGGGGTGGCGACGTATTTGCTCGCCAGATAGGTCTCGCGGCTGATCGGTTTCTGAAATTGCGCCATCGGGTTATGCGCGCCGTTGCCGTGATTCTTTACCGCGACGGCGCACAACATCGTCTCCAACCGGGACTGTGACAGATTAAATTTCTCGCGATATTTCTCAGTGATCATCGCCGCCAACGCGGGCATGGTGGCGCCGCACTGGCGTTCCTCTTTGTCGATGACGCCGGCCAAAACTCTTGTGGTCGCGCTGGTGCTCAGGTGGGTCATCTTCTCACCGCCGAGAATCAGAACTCGGTGGTAATAACCCGATGCCACGGCTTGGAAACCGGTCTGAATCGCCGCCGCTCCGGCGGAAGAGGCAGTTTCGATACGCACCGCCGGAATCCCGGTTAACCCGAGGGCGTCAGCAATGTGCGAAGCAATATTGCTGTCACCGGTAAATTCCTCCGGATTCATGACGCCGATATAAATTGCGTCCACTTCCTGTATTTCGGAAGAGGTTAGCGCCGTTTGAGCCGCGTCATGGCAAATCTCGGCCAAGGACCTCGGATCCTTACCGAACTTCGTCATACCGATTCCGGCGACATAAACCGATTGCATACAAGACAATTATACTGACCAAGGCGCTAATTCCAAGTGAGCGGTACAGCGCATCGTTGCAAATAAATCGGAATAGTTTTTAGTCTGAACGAAGCTCTCAACGAAGCAGCGCGGCTGCTGATGAGAATTTCTGCGCGTTGGATCGAGATGCCGCTGGGTCCTCGAAGAATCTTCCTTTTGTGAGAGAACTGCGCAGGTTCAGCGATTTGCGTTCGCTGAGATGAAAAAGGCGATCAGTGAGGAAGAATTTGGCTTAACTGGACGATCTGATCGCGGGTTTCGATAATTTTATTCCCGATCCTGTCGGCGCCGGCATCGGTCAG
>JAICEJ010000497.1 GCA_025924215.1 Candidatus Binatia bacterium | reverse complement strand
GACGCCGCCGGCAATCGACATATGAGCGCCGAGTAAGGGGCCGTGTGGTTTCGTCTTAGTAACCATTGGAACACCCGGAACAATTGAAACGAGTGAAACGGATTTGTGGCGCGACACGATTGCGGCCGTTCCAATTGTCCAAGATGTTCCAAACATTGAGGATAATCACGTGAAGTGTCTTCGTTCTACCAGCGGCAGGGAAATACTGCCGGCGCCGAGCAGGCGATCGTGGAAATTGCGCAAGTCGAACTTTGCGCCCAGTCGCGTGGTCTCTTGCTGGCGCATGCGATTGATGATCGACCAACCCAAAGCATAGCCCATCGGAACCGCCGGCGCTTGGCTGTACCAATTGAGATCGCCACAGGCCTGCGCGCGCGGGAAATGCAGCTCGCGCACCATCAAATCCGCCGCTTCGTCGTAAGTCATTTTGCCCGTTTGCGTTTTGACATCGATAATAATGCGTAACGCGCGCCATAGCCGATCCTTGAGCATCACAAAGCGGTGCTGCCTGCTTTTTAAAAAACCTTGCTCTTGCATGAGTTGCTCACAGTACAGCGCCCATCCCTCGTAGAAAACCGAAGACTCGTTCATGAGCCGCGGCAAGGTCGATGCTGCCGGTATCGAATTGGCGACCGAGAATTGAAGATGATGACCGGGATAGCTTTCATGGACCGAGGTATTCTCGAGACCGACCCAGTTATGTTCGCGTAGGAGATCGTCATCGGCCACCGGTGTGACGTAGTAGTAGCCGACCTGGTTGGGATCTTTGGGCGACGGCGAGAGATATGCGGCAAAAGGAATTTCGTGGCGGCGAAACTCCGGCGTGTGGACCACGTGCAACTCTTCTCTCGGCGGGAAAGAGACGAGATTTTTATCCTTGACGAATTGCCGGGCAGACTCCATGGCTTTCTGATAGGCCGGCAGGATTTCCTCACTGGCAGGATGGTCATCCTGAATCTTCCGCGCCACCTCCTCGATGCTTTTACCCGGCGCCACCTCCTCGGCGAGCGCTAGCAGTTCCTGCCGGGTTTGAGAGAAAAGATTTTCCCCCAAAGTGAGAAGCGCTTGCGCGTCCAGATCGAGAAAGTGTTTTTTCCTGAGCAGCAAGTTGTGATGCTCTTCTCCGACGGCGTAAACACCGCGGCTGCGGGGCAGAAGATCCCCCGTCAGAAAACCTGCATAATCATCAATTGCGTTCTTTGCCCGCTCAATGGCAGCTCGAAGTGTTGCACTATCTTTGATGGTTGCCTGAACTTTCGGATGACTGGGCAGCGTTTCCAGAAAAGTGGTGCCCCCTTTAGCCGCTTGAATGGACATTTCGGTCCACAGCCGAGGCGGATTGGCTTCCGGCCGGCTTAGATTGCTGATTCCCTGACGGACCAAATCGGCCGTGCCCTGCAGACGGCTTAAAAGATTCTTTTCCAGATCATCGGTCTCCCGCACTGTCAGGATGTAGATCGCATCTGTAGCAAGATAGTGATCGGGCCACTTCAGCCGGTAATCCTCTTTCTCCTGCTCGTACTTTTGGATGCTCAAGCGCCCCTCCAGAAGAGCGTAATCGATGGCCTGATCGGCATCCAAATCATTGACTGATATCTGCCGCAAGGTGTTCAGCGAATCATTAACCAGTCTCTTCTGCGCGGCGTAGGTCTCATCGGAATAATCGTTCAACAGATGATCGTAACCGGTGACGCCGTAGTAGATCGCTTCCGCGGGATAAAGACGGAAGTATTTTTCGAAATAATCAGCGCAAAAATCAACGAAACTAGGCATGAATTGGAACTATCATCTTAATGGATGCGGCGCAATTTTCGATACTCTCGTGGATTCGCAAAGCGCAGCATCCAGGGCGTAGCTTTTAACCTTCATTGCGCTGAGAACCGAAAACAACGGTGAGATGGAGCCGTGGTCATGGTTCCGCGTTCTGTCTCGAATGTCATGCGCCATGATTGTATTGGAGCCATCTGCTGTTCTATAAACCCAGGAAGGAGGAGTTCAATGCCCAATCACTGGTTATTCAAGACAGAGCCAAGCGTTTATTCGTTTCAACAATTGCAGAAAGACAAAAAAACGGTTTGGGACGGGGTGGCCAACAATTTAGCGTTGAAGAATCTCAAAGATATAAAAAAAGGCGATTTGGTTTTTATCTATCATACAGGGGATGAAAAGGCGGCGGTTGGTGTGGCAAAAGCCTTGGGCGGCGCCTATCCGGATCCCAGCAAAAACGATCCAAAGCTGCTTGTGGTCGATGTCGAAGCAGGCAAACCGCTAGCGAAACCCGTCACTCTCGCCGAGGTGAAAGCGCATCCGAAGTTAAAGAATTTCGACCTGGTGCGAAACTCCCGTTTGTCGATCATGAAAGTGACGGACGAGCAGTGGGAAATTATGGAAGGAATGGGCAACAGCAAATAGGCACGAGGCGACAGACACCGGGCAAAAGTACGGACAAGAAAATAGGAACTAACAAAATGGCGGAACAAGGCAAACACGACCACCGACCCGATCAAGATCATCAACACGGGGATGATAAACACGCCGACCAGGACGATCATTCCCAGGGTCAGCATCGTGCACACGATCACTCGGATCATGATCACTCACATGATCAGGAGCACTCTCACGGTCACGATCATTCCCACAAGCACGGGGAGAGCCATGGGCACGATCATAAGACGCGCTTCCACGATCCGGTGCACGCGGCGGAATTTGACCGGCGTTCTACGATGGAGGGGATCCGCGGCTCGCTAACAACCAAGATGATCGAGATGTTATCGCTTAGCGGCAACGAATGGGTGCTCGATGTGGCCACCGGCACAGGGCGCGTCGCCCGGCCGGTTTCCAAGCACATCAAGACCGGTCGCATTGTCGGTGTCGATCAGGCATTAGCGATGCTCGATGTCGGTCACCAGCACAAAGACCCGATTTCTTCCTACAGCCAGAGCGCCGGCGCCGCCGATGCTCTGCCGTTGAAATCCAACTCTTTCGACCGGGCGTTTGTCTCGTTCAGCTTGCATCACTTCGGTAACGCTTCGGGCGTCGTCAAAGAGGTGATCCGAGTGCTGAAGGGCGGCGGCAGGTTCGTCGTTCTCGATCCAATCATCGAAGAAGCCAAAGACGCGGTGGATGCCGCTCTGGAGGCAAAAATCAATCAGGTCTTTCGGCGCACGCACGGCCCGGAGTTTCGCTTTCACACGGCGAGCAGCATTCAACGCCTGCTGTCTAAAGCCGGCTACCGTATTCCGCGCACCAACATTTTGTCTTACTCGTTCAACCAGGAAGGAATGGACGGAATCCCGACCGGCCGTCATTGGCTCGAAGCGGCGCTTGAGCTCGAAAAGGAAACGCCGGAGCTCGCCGAACGCATGAAGAAAAATTATTTTACCTGGCACGCGCATGGCGACCACGCTCACGTGAAGGGTAGTTTTTCATACGCTCTGATTACGGGAGTAAAGCCGGAGTAGGGACACAGTGGTTCCAAACGTTCCAACCGTTCCATTCGTTCCAGACGTTTCAAGACTACATGACGCTATTCAACACTCATCGACTTCAACCATTGGAACACCTGGAACAACTGGAACGATTGGAACGAGCTAGTGGGCGGATGAGTTCCGGAGCAGGGGAGATACTAATGAAGAAAGCTGATTTCAGAACTTTCTATCGCGATGCGCATGCCGTCGAATGCCTAACCGAGCGTGAGAAAATGCTCATGGGGCTAGCTGTAGCGATGATGCGCCTGTGCGATCCGTGAGTAGACCGGCGCCTTGCGGACGCAAGGAAAGCAGGGATGACGGAAGAAGAACTGGACGCCGCGGCTGATGTGATTTCTGCGGTGGATGCGGGGGTGCTGCAATCATTGAATCAGAGGATCAAACAACGAAAT
>JAICEJ010000496.1 GCA_025924215.1 Candidatus Binatia bacterium | reverse complement strand
CGCAGAGCTTGGGTCGAGGACGTTGCTTTGATTCAAGTTTGCCTCCTATGGCCGACCTACGCTGGCTGCGGTGGACGCGAAGAATTCATTGATCTCATGCAATGCGTCTTCCATCGCGATTTCGTGCGGAAAATTCGACGCAAACACGCACCCCCTGCGGACCGATCCAATCGATGACGTAGGACAGCGCCTGTGCGTTTCCTTCGCAACCGACAAAAATCTGTCGCTACGGAAGTAATCGATGATGAGCTTCTCGCAACGCAGCTCGCCGTACTCGCGTTGGCGTTCCAGCCTATCGATAACCATGGGAATTCCCAATCGGTACGGTTCGGATTGGCAGTGATCAACCGCTGTTTACTTTCCGATCTTGAAGATCTCGTTGTACAGGTTGGTAAATTCTTTGAAGTTCGGGCCGACGATCTCGGGCTTGACCACCAGATAGCTGTTCACTCGAAGCATGGGAAAGCGCTCCTTCAGCCCCGTTCGCGTCGGCGTGCGGCCGAATTTTTCGGCGAAAAATTTCATTCCGCCGTCGGCCGCCAGCGCCCAGTCGATCAGCAGGGCAGCGGCATGAGGGCGGGAAGAATTTTTTGTCAGGAGAAGATAGGCGGGGTTCGACAAGACCGGATCGAAGAGCAACGTTTCGACCGGCGCGCCTTCATCTTTGAGCTGCAGCGGCCGGTAACCGTAGAGCCATGGCGCCATTTGGATTTCTCCGGCGCCGATGAGGTTCGCTTGCTGCGTGTGGCCCGACACCATTCTCGGTTCGAGCTTGGCGAGGCCTTTGAAATAATTTAGCGTCTTTTCCTTTCCCCAATGAAGCAACAGGGCGCCGAACAGGTCTTGATCCGCCGGATCCAGCGAAAAACGCCCTTTCCATTTTGGATTGAGCAACTCCTCGTAGCTCTTCGGCGCTTCCGCAGGTTTGATATGCTTGGTATTGAAGCCAAGCGCGATGACGAAGTGATAATGCGCGGTCCAAAATCCCTTCTCGTCCATGAAATCTTTGGGAATGCCCTCCCGACTGGCCGAGAGATAGGGATCGATCAGTCCCATCTGCCACAACGTGTGCGTCTCGCCGGCGGAAATATCGATGACGTCGGCCAGCGTCTGCCCCGCGCGCGATTCGGTCGCGAACTTGTTGAAGACGCCGGAAGCGTTGGCGCGGTAGTGTTCCGGAGTGATGAACGGATACTTCTTTTGAAACTCATCGAGCAGAGGCTTCAGCTGGTCGACCGCGGTAAAACTATAAACGACGACTTTGCCTTCTTTTTTGGCGCCTTCGATGAGCTTCTGTTCGCGTTCTTTGCCCTTGAGGCCGTCGTAGGGCCTAAGCGTCGCCGTGCTCTGCGCAAAGCAGAGCGAGCCGCCAAGTGCCAGAGTCAGAAGCGTCAGGATCAATGAACAAGGGCCAACGATTCTGTTTTTTTTCATAGATGCTCCCGTCGGATTCGGCGCTTGACAACCGCGGCCGGTCGTATGAAAAAGCTGACAGTCGTAATGATGGCGCCGTGGAGATCGATGCGGCGCCCGGCGTTCTTTCACCGGCCTGATACGAAGCCATAGAAGTTTGTTAGCGTCAAGGAGATTTTATGGCGAAAGCACAACCTCTGGAAACCGCCGTCAATGGCTCGCCGACGAGGGCGCTGGCAGAATTCGTTGCCGGATTTTCCTATAAGAACATCCCGCCCGAGGTCGTTTCGCACATCAAGTTTTGTCTCCTTGACTCGCTTGGCTGCGCGCTGTTCGGTTCGACGCTGCCGTGGGGGAAAATAATCACTTCGTTTACGAAGGAACTCGGCAAAGGCAAAGGCGCGCTCATCTGGGGCGACGGCAGCGAAGTTCCGAGTACCAGCGCGCCGCTCGCCAATGGTACGTTGATTCACAGCTTCGAGATGGACGATTTGCACCGCGTTGGCGTGATTCACCCGGGATCGGAAGCGATACCGGCGACCGACGCGCTGGTCCGCCACGTCGGCAACGTCGACGGCAAGCGATTTCTCACCGCAGTTGCGCTGGGCTATGAAGTCGGTTGCCGGGTCGGCATGACGGGCGGGGCGGCGCAGCTGCGCCGCGGCTTTCACCCTAGCGCAACGTCGGGAACTTTTGCGGCGGGAGCGGCGGCTGCCAAGATGTTGCGCTTGAATCCGGCAAAGACGGTCCATGCGCTGGGCATCGCCGGCACGCAGGCTGCGGGTCTGATGGCGGCCCAACATGCGTCGATGGTGAAACGGATGCATCCCGGGCGCTCGGCTCAGGCGGGAGTCTACGGCGCGTTGCTTGCGCAGAAGGGCTTCACCGGGATCGAGGACGTTTTGGAAGCGCCGTACGGTGGTTTCTGCTCCACGTTCATCGATAAGCCGAATCTCTTCCACCTCACCGACCGATTGGGGGAACGGTTCGAGACCCTGAACGTCGGTTTCAAGCCTTATCCCAGCTGCGGCAGCAATCATACGTCCATCGACGCGCTCAAAAAAATACTTCGCGATCACCCGGAAGTCAGCGCGGAAAATGTGACGAAGCTGCGGATTCGCACCACGCGCGCGACGAAACTCCACGTCGGCTGGCCCTACCAGCCGAAGAGCATGACCACGGCGCAAATGAACCTTCCATTCTGCGTCGCCGTGCTGTTGCACGACCGCGACTTCTTCGTCGATCAGGTTACGGCAAAATCCATTCGCCGCCAGGATGTGCTCGCAACCACGAAAAAAATTGATGTGGTCGAAGACGCCGAATTCGATGCTCTGGGCGACGAGGGCCGCCACGGAGTGGAATTGGAAGTGGAACTGCGCAATGGCAACAGCTACCGCGAGAAAGTGCTTCACGCCAAGGGAAGCGACAAGCATCCGATGACCGACGACGAGGTCGTACAAAAATTCGCTCTACTCGCGTCCCGGGTTCTCTCGAGATCCCGGGTCGAAAGGCTGCGCGACACGCTGCTCAATCTCGAAAAACTCGACGATGCGAGGCAGATCGGCAAGCTGCTGACGGCTTAGTTTATTAATTGCGGGGTACACGCGGGGTCAGGTCTTGTACTGCAACATTCCGCTGACAAGCAGTGTCCGTTATGGCGAGGCCCCTTAGAGTTGAATTTGCTATTGCGATCTATTGACTGAGCAGACATGCCGTTTGTTCACACCTGATTACAGTTTCCTGTTAGATCGGGTAGTGTAAGGCTCTCTAAGGTAATTCCTCCAGTAATCGGCTCGCTCCCTTCAACGGATTCTTGACTCTCAAAAGCTTTTGCACGTACCAAACCCGGGCGGCAACCGGATGAATCACGGGAACGCCCAGATCGTTTTCCGCCGCAAGGATATCTTTGACACCCCAAGCGCCGGAGCCGAGCAAATAGATGCCCTGCGCCGTCGGAAATTTGTTGAATGACGCTTTGAGATGCTGATAGATCGTCTCGGTAGAAATTTTGTCCGCCTCGTCCGGTGACGTGTCCATGCCCTCCATGCCCAGAACCTCGAATCCGGCGTCAGTAAAATAGCGGGTAAAGATATCGTTCATCTTCTGATCGCGGTAGTAGGTGCAGCCGACAAATTTTCTGATACCCAAGGCACGCAGTGCCTGGGCCTGTGACATGCCGGAGGTGAAGATCGGCACTTTATATTGGGCCTCCCATCCGCCGACGATTTCTTGCTCCGCCTTATGGCCGCGCACCATGAACGGCGGACCACCTTCGGGATGCATTATGTCGACGCCGATCTCTGCCAGCTCGGCCATCTTTGCGTGGTAGGTTTCCATCGCACTGAGATCCCCGCGTTCCGAATGTTCCTTGATGCCGGCGTACATCGGGATGCAGCCGACGCCTTCCGGAAGAAGCCGGATAAACTCCACTAATGATCCTGAAGGGCTTAGGGTCAAATTTGGAGTTGATG
>JAICEJ010000495.1 GCA_025924215.1 Candidatus Binatia bacterium | reverse complement strand
GTGGTCCGCGGCTGCTCCATGATCCACTGGGTGGCACGCTCGAGACGCCAGGTCAGGAGGTCGATGTCGAATCGATTCTCATAGATTGAATCTTCCTCTGTGGTTAGCAGATCCATGAGCAACGTGCCCATCCCCGCTCTGTGGAGGACTTGAGCCACAAAGTTGTTTCTGGGACTGTGACGGCTGCTGCCGCTGCCGTGAGCGAACAGCACGACGCCGTTGGCGTTTGAAGGGATCATCAGCGCGCCTTCTAGCTCGATCCCGTTCGCCGGAATCTGGACGATTCGATCGATCCGATTCTGTTCGATGCGTGTTTTACTCATCTGACACCACCAACTCACTTCCGGGCGGGATTATTTCGACGTCAACGATGGGTACTCGTCGCACATGCTGGCTGTGCATTAGCGACACCAAATCCCGAATATTTCGACTCACGGAGATCCGCACCGGATCTCGCGTCATCACTTCTTCTACCATCGTCGCCAGTGGTTCTTTGTCTTCCCTGTCACCTTCAGCGCGATCCCTGTCGGGAAGAATTCTGCACACCTTGCCCTGGTCCTCAGCAACCAGGCGGCCGATGTTCTTGTCAGTCATAATCCAGCAAGCCTCTGCGATACTCCTCTCCGGAGAATTGGTCACCACGCGCTTTTGACAAAATACTCGTAGAGACAAAATAGCCTGCCATTAAGCGTTTATTTCTGGAAACTCTTCGGAGATCGCTTTGCCGATCTCCGAAATGTCGCTACCCAATTCCGCGATCAGATCGTCCATCGTAACAAGGCCCAGAGTCGTATCGAAGCCGTTGACAATCGGTACGCGCCGGACGTGGTAGGCATGCATCAGCGCGGTCAAGTGATGCAGATCCTTATCGACGGAAACGCGAATCGGGTCCGGCGTCATGATGTCTTGGACCTTGGTCTTGTCCGGATCGCGTTTCGCGCCGGTGACCCGGAGCGCGATGTCTCGGTCAGTGACGATGCCGCAAAGCTTCCCCTCCCGCTCGGCAATCAAGCAGCCGATATTGTTTTGCTCCAGCAGTTGGCAGGCCTCGGTAATGCTCGTCTCCGGTGAAATTCTGACTACCGGTTTTCGACAATAACTCTTCAACGACATAGATTCCTCCCGTAAATGAGCCTATCTGCATTTCATTCGTCATACTTCTTTCGTTCCTATCCGATGTATCCCCAACACATTGAAGCCGCTGGCGCGGAGCGCCTTGGAGATTTTCTCAGGGGTCCCTGAGATCAGACGCAAGTAGCAAACCGGATCTTCGCCAGGCTTTTGTCTGTAAGTGCCAATCCCTAAAACCTCGCCGCCTTCGCGTGCAACAATGCGCGTGGCTTCGACCAAGCCGTGCTCTTCGCCTTCTAAAACCAAGTCCATCCTGGTGCTGCCGCCGTGCGACGCTCCCATCACGTCAAGGAATGCGTTGAGAATATCACTGGCGGTAATGATGCCGATCAAGCGTCCGTCTGCCACTACAGGTAGGCCACCGATCTGCCGCTCCAGCAGAATTTGCGTCGCTTCTTCCAATGTCGTCGCCGGAGTTACGGTTAACGGATTTTCCGTCATTGCCCCGTTGATCTTGGTGTGCTCGAGATGACCATGATGCTCGCGCACGTCTCGTTCAGTGACGATGCCGACAAGCTTGCCTTCGCTCACCACTGGCACCCGGCGAAATCCGCCCGCCTGCATTTTATGCGAGGCGCGGATCAGCAAATCATCCGGTCCAACTGTAATCGGTTCTTTAGTCATGCGGTTTCCAACGATCATATTGACCTCACGGTTCTCCTTGTTGCTTGACCAGTTCCCGAAGCAAATCCCGTTGGGGCAACGAGTCCGGCCAAGCGGTTACTGTCGATCACGTCATGGCTATTGTCATCAGCTCTTCTTAGACGTCTTCACCTGCACCAGCGAAATTGTCCTGACGATTTTTGTGCTGCCGCACGAGGGACATTTATTGTTTTCTTTTATCCGCTTGTCGTATTCGGAGAGCGACCAGATTTTTTCGAAGGCGTTGTCGCACTTCTCGCACCGAAATTCATAACTCGGCATGTGGCGTCCTCCTGCTCCTCAGCGTTCGGCCTGTATCCGGTTGATGACTTCACTGACCCCAAGCACGTACCAGGCGTCGCGTTCGGCCATCTGCTTCATGGTCTCATTCGGAACCAACCCGTCCATAGTGACGACCCACTCTTTGGTTGTGACCCGGATCTTGGTCGCATCGACAAATGGATCTTTTTCCAAGGCGAGGTGGACCGCGTCGGTCAGCTCATCGTCGTTATCTTCTTCCGCGGGTACTTCCTCCAAGCCGTTAACAACGTCGCGAGTCCCCGGTACCCACCAGGCAAGGACGCCTGCTAAGCGCTTGTGCGATAGGCTAGGCACTTCCCCGTTGAGCGTAACTGTGCCGTCGCTGACTGCGACAACAATCGACCCGGCAGGTCCGCCTGTAGCTTTTCGAACGGTTGCGACATCATTTCCGACCAAGCAATGGATAAGGCAGCGCTCCAGCGCCGGTTCTCCGAACAGGACCTTGCACACGTGATCACGAATTTCCGCGTCTGCTATTTTTTCAGCGGGAGTGACCTTCAACCGGTCGACGATTCGTCCAACACCATGAGTCTCCGACGCCGCTACAAGAGCCAACTTTTTGGCGGCGATACTCTCGACCTCTCCCGTCAGGATCAGATCGCCGTTTTGAGCGGCAATGGCAATCGGATAGCGATGAAGGTTAATTCGGGGATTTTTTTCGAGGACGGCACGGACCTGCTTTATGGTTGCTTTTTTATTCATCGCCTTTGCACTTTCGGGTTCCACCTAACGACGAGATTGCCTGCCTCGCCGCTTCCCCACTTCTGAGGAAAGAATGATGCGATGAGCGTGACGAGCGCCCAAGCCTCCGGTCCTACAATAGCTTTTTGGTTTCTATTGCTTTGTTCCGATTCCTGCGCAAAGCATGTGCCATTACAGTTGAACGTTGATATAGATCTGTCGGATATTAAGAAAGATCTAGGCCTCTGAAGCTGGATTTGCGATTGCTTTTTTCAGTCTTGATATTTTCTGTCCCATCAATTTCTTAGCGGCGGGAATTAAGCTAGGCGGGGCTATTACCCGCGAACTAATTCAAACAGGTTTATCTGGCACGCTGCGGTCGGCCTGGCGCAGCTGGGACTACATGCATTCGCACCAATGACAGAAATAACCGGCGCGATTCGCAAAGGTGATTAAGGCACAGACAGCATATCGTAACGAAATCCCCATCGATTAATCTCAAATCGAATTCGTCGCCATCGGGCCGTCCAACCGGGTTAACTCGAAGTTTTGACCTCAAACAGTGAAATCCGCCACCCCTGGTGCTATTACAATTGGGGCACCTGATCTGGTTTTTTTCTGATCGGGGCGAATGAAAACATCAGCTCGAAGTACAGGTCGCACTTCTGACAATGAAACTCATAGGCCGCCATCCTAGCTCCGTGATGTCCATCTAAATTCGTCGTCTAGTCTCATTTAGATTCAGCCGGCGTGCCAACTGGGGGCACGCATTGCAGAAGACCAAGCTTAGCAGCTTCGCTTTTACGGGACGGAAAAGGAGGAGGTAAGGCAAGCCGATTTACAAGGTAATGATACGGCGAGGCGGACCTGCCGGCCGTTCACGCTGCATTATGCATCGGGTTTCGCGCTCTGTGCTCGAGAACCTGTTGCGCGTGAACCTCTACTTGTCTGATAAAGGATGGCGACACCGCATAACCGTCGCTTTCGTAGGTGAGTATCGGCATGCCACTGCGAATGCTGAGCGGCTTGAGAATGGCCTCGGCGATGCGGAACGGTAAGCAGTTAAATGGACCGATAATGATGATGCCGTCGTAACCGTCCACCTGTGCGCGCACGCC
>JAICEJ010000494.1 GCA_025924215.1 Candidatus Binatia bacterium | reverse complement strand
TTGATTTCATCACTTCCTCCTTTTAACGAAAACTTCTGGTCAGTATCGGAAATTCACCGCTTTATGTCTCAGATCATTGCTACTGTCAACCGCAGCAGGAGAACTAGTATGTGTTGATTTCTATGGGGCGCTTTGACTGAGTGACAGAAGTGAGAGAACTATCCTGCTCGCGGATCGTTAACACATGCGGTCCTGTGAGACAGCCGTACGATATGACCGAACTCCAAAGGTCCGAACCCGCTCTTTCGCCGTGCACGCTGAGAACGTGACCAAGTTATTCTTATGTCACGGCGCTGACCGCTGACTAACGTCCAAAGTCGCTTTTCTAAGTCACCAACGCGATGGCAAGAGCGTTTTAAAAAGACTGGCCGCATTAGAGAATCGCCTTGATCGCGGATCGTTGTTTCATCCGCTCGACGTAGCTTGCCAGTCGCGGCAACGACTTATCCGGCAGTACGCCGAAGCCTTCGAGCCGAATAAAGCGGGGAATTAGGGCTGCATCCGCAAGTGAAAAATCTCCTACCAAGTAGGGTTGATCGCCGATCTCATCCTCCAGTCTTTGCAGCATTCTTCTAAGCTCGGTCTGTGCCCCTGCGATCACATCCTTATTTTGTTCCTTCTCATCTTTCACCATTTCCATGCGTAGTTTTTGATATTGACCCTCCAGATGGGTTAATCCGTAATCGATCAAGATGCGAGCTTTGGCTTTTTTAGCGGGATCCTGCGGCATGAGGGGCGGTGTTGGATATTTCTCGTCAAGGTATTCATTGATGATACAGGATTCATACAACACCGTGTCACCATCACTAACGACGGGGACTTTTCCATTTGGATTCAGTTTGAGGAATTCAGGCGTTTTTTGCGCATGCGCTCTCAGGTCAACGGGAACTGTTTCATAAGGCAGATTTTTTTCCGCCAGAACAACCCGCACCCGTTGACAATTAGGTGACGACTTAAAATCATATAGCTTGATCATTGTCTGTCCTTTCTCGATCAGGATTGATACCGCACTTATACTGAGATTCCGTTTAAACGCAAAGGCGAAGCTGAAAACTAACTTGATATGACTAGTCTTTGATGTTAAGCGAATAGCGATTAGTCGGAGTTTTTTTCCAATGAGCGCGGAAGAAGCAGCTGCTGCTACAAAGATCGTTACCGGGATAAAACAAGCTGGTATCAATTTGGTCGCGACCTTGCCGGACGTAAACCTCGCGCAGCTGCTGCATGCTGTCGATGAAGACCCCGATCTTCTACACGTGCCCCTGTGCCGCGAGGAGGAAGGAATCGGTATCTGCGCAGGGGCTTATCTTGTCGGAAAGAAGTGTGCCGCAGTGATGCAGAACGGTGGCTTCTTCAACAGTAATAACGCCATCATCAGCACGCTCTTACAGTATCAAATCCCGCTGCTGCTGATGATCTACTATGCCGGGGATGTTGGTGATCGGACCTTCAGCACTTCGGGCAGTATGACGGAACCGGTGCTCCAGGCACTCGGGATCCGATATTACATCATGCGCGAGACCGCCGACGCGCCGGAGCTGATCCAGCGGGCGCAGATCTTGACCGAGGATTCGAAAAGGCCGGTCGCGCTGCTCCTCACCAAAGAAGTCCTCGGGCGTCGGACCGCGCTTAGATCGCTCTAGCCCGGTTCTTACATCAAGCAAAGCTGAACGTTATGTATGAAAAGATTTGATTGCTTGAAACTCGTTGCTGCGGAGGCGAAGGACGCTTTGGTAGTCAGTTCTGCCGGAGCGATGACTCTGGAGTGGAATGCCCTGCGTTCGGGGGACGGCAATTTCCGGGTTCGCACCCTGGGTCTGTGTTCGTCCATTGCGCTTGGTATGGCCTTGGGCTTGCCCCATCGCAAGATCATCGCCTTAGATGGAGACGGGTCTTTGTTAATGAATCTGTGTTCATTGCCGACGATCGCTCGCATGCACCCGAGCAACTTAGTCCATATTGTTTTCGATAACGAAGTTTATGAAGCCTCCGGCAGCAAGAAAACGGCGACTGCTTGTGGGACTGACTTAGTCGGAGTGGCGCGAGCGGCGGGAATCAAGAACTCCGGTTGGGCAAATAATCTCAGCGAGTTTGGTAGAGCGATTTTGGCGGGCATGACCACCAATGAGCTGACATTTATTGGCGCCAAGGTCACAACCGAGCGAACTGAGGTTAGCCCATATCCGCTCGATGAAGTGGAAAACAAGTATCGCTTCATTCGTCACGTTGAAAGGACTGAGCAGGTTAAGATTCTCAAGAAGAATTTGCCGGCCAGTTATGTTTAATTCCGTTCGAGAGCATCTTTGAGGCACATTGAAAATTGATATCGAATTTAACTCCGGGGCCCAGCTACCGATGGACGCAATCCCGGAGCTGGCGCGTCTCGCCGAGGCAAACGGCTTCGATTGTGCCTGGGGTGGAGAGGCTAATAACAAAGATCCCACGGTAATGTTGTCAGCTATTGCCGCTGTAACTACCCGGCTCAAAATAGGTTCCGCGATCTATCACATCCTCGGCCGCACGCCGGCAACGTTAGCGTTGCAAGCGGTGGGTCTCGACGAGTTATCCAGCGGAAGATTTCTCTTGGGCATCGGTTCATCCAATCCGACCATTGCCAGGTGGCACGGTCAAATATTAGATCAACCGCTCGGCCGGGTTCGTGAGTACATCGAGATTGTCCAATCCGCCGTACGCGGGGAGAAGCTTGACTTTGATGGCAAGTTTTTCACGGCACACAATTTCAAAATGGCATTTAAGCCGTCGGGTCGTATCATACCTATCTATCTAGCCGCTTTCGGTCCGAAGATGACACGCCTGGCGGGCAGGATTGCCGACGGCGTCTTAATCAATATGGCAAATCCAGCTGAAATTCGGCGAATCTCCGATGAGGTCCGCAAAGGTGCTGAAGAGGCGGGGAAAGATCCGGCCGGCATGCAGATTATTTGCAAGATTCGCTGCTCCATCGCTGAAACTTCTGCCGCGGCCCAAGATGCTTTGAGCCATGCGCTAACCTATTACGCTCTAGCCGATTATTATCGCGACCTCCTCGGCCGCATGGGATTCGCAGAGGAAATTGAGGCGATGCGCAGCGCGTGGAAAACCGGAGGCTTTCATTCCGCGCGTAAGTTGGTGAGTGATCGAATGTTCGCGAATCTGCCGCTGATCGCCGCCACTTCCGCGCACGAGATCGTCGAGCAGATCCGGCCATACGCGGCCGCCGGGGCCACACGAATCATTCTGCCGTACGTAGCGGCTACCGACGATGTCATCGAGGAGATGAAGAGCTTCATCGAGAAATGGAGTACGTTACAACGCGGCTCACCCAGGAGAGAAATTGATGCCATTTGAATTGTTGAACCCGTCCGGATTGGAGTCACCAGTCGGTTACGCTCATGTAGCCAAGATCGCTGGGGGTGATATTGTCCATGTAGCGGGACAGGCCCCGTTCGACTCTCAGGGGCAGGTCGTCGGCAAGGGTGATTTTGTAGCGCAGTTCGCCCAGGTGGTTCGAAATCTAAAAACCGCAATTGCTGCAGCCGGCGGCGAGCCACAGAACTACGCTGTCCTCACCATCTATATCACCGACTTGCAAGCCTACCTGAATAACAAAAAGCCGCTTGGATCAGTCTACAAGGAGGTGTTTGGTCGACACTTTCCCGCCATTACGCTGGTGGAAGTGAAAAGCCTTTACAATCCCGATTGTATGGTCGAGATCTCAGGGGTAGCCGTTATCAATTGAAGCCAGAAGGTCTTTTTCCTACAGCTCTTGTCTTAAAATTGCGCAATTGTGACAACTTTGCGCCTACCAGTTAGTTTCGCAAGCTAACCTAGAGCATGAATCGATGCATTTTAGCGCTCTGTATAGCTGGCACCTGCTTTGCTAACCTTGTTTGTTACTTGAAGG
>JAICEJ010000493.1 GCA_025924215.1 Candidatus Binatia bacterium | reverse complement strand
TCAAGATCTCCACGCCGTGACCGCCGTCCACCCACTGTGGGTACACGTATGTTCCGGTTTGGGCAGGTTCTCTCGATGAGGTGGGCGCTGAGGACGGTAGGGGCGCTGAGGAGGGTAGCTGGATGATGATGACATCGCCACCGTCGATGACGTGTCCTCCAATAAACCCAACCGCACCACCGACCCGGGACTGAAAACGGGAGCGATCGAAAGAATCTCTGAAACGATGCAGCCCCTGCACCCGCCCAAAACCTAAGCGGATACCTTCGAAACGATGCGCACTGCGCACCGCCGAAGCGCTGAATTTCCCGGACCTTCGGGAAGATCCAGACGCGCTAAAAGCGCCCTCAGGAAACAGGAAGCTCATCCCGATCGCAAGAACAAGAGCGTAGATTATGCTTTTGCTATGCGAAGACTGTCCCATACGTATTTTCTAGTCCAAATCGACAGGCAAATAAAGAAGGGCTCAAGCTACCTGAAGCTGGTCTAAAGGATTTTGACTGCAGGAAGGTCTGATTAAGCAGCCGCGCCAGCACATGGCGGGATTGTCAGCGCTGTGTATAGCTGAACTAGATCCCTTGCATGATCTGGAAAGTCCCACCGCGCCCGTCGCGATCAGTAGATGAACGTGATTGGATATCAAAACGTAGGCGTACACGATGCAACGATAGCGCTCTCGGTAGTGCTCGATGCGTTCGACATAGGTGTCTCGGTCGCTTTCGTCACGAAAAATATCACGTCAGTGATTGCCCCGCACGATCACATGATATAAGCGCCTTCGAATTCGGCTCTCGGCTTGCGCGCCATTACCTGCTTGTATCTCTAGGCACACCGATAAAGTCAACAACTCATGCCTGGCACCAAATCCGTGGGTGGGGAGACAAGGGCCGTCGGGCTAGATCGGGGATTGGACGAGCTCAACAGTTGCCGTTGGCGTATTGACTTAACTCCCCCGCGACGATATCTGCCTCAGGGGGAGAACTGGACCAAGAATGGAGCGGGAACGCATATCGAAAGGAGCTCCGATACCATGAAAAAATTTCTTTTTGCCGTATTGCTTTTGTCGATCGGCACGAGCGTTCACGCTCAGGCCGATTTCTACAAGGGAAAAACGATTCGATTGATTATTGGCTACTCGGCAGGGGGCACTAACGATCTCTGGGCGCGGGCAATTGCCCGTCACTGGGGGAAGCATATTTCCGGCAATCCCAATTTCATCGTGCAGAACATGCCCGGCGCCGCCACTCTGGTCGCGGCGAATTACATCTATGGCGTCGAAAAGCCGGACGGGCTCACTTTAGGATTGGTCGCCCCCGCGCTCTTTTTCAATCAGCTTGGCGGCCAGAAGGAAGTGAAGTTCGACTGGGCGAAGTTCACCTGGATCGGCTCGCCAGAAGAAACCAGCGAGATGCTGTCCATGCGTTCCGACACGCCTTACAAGACCCTCGACGACATCCGGCAGTCGACCGTGCCGCCCAAATGCGGCACGACCGGTGCCGGAACGCCTGGGCACTACTTTCCACGTCTTCTCGAAGAGGTCCTCGGACTCAAGTTCAACCTGGTGACGGGCTATCCCGGAGCGTCCGATATCGACCTTGCGATCGAGAAAAATGAAGTCCAATGCCGCGCCGGAACCACGAGCGCATTCTTCGGCAGGGATCCGGGCCGCACGTGGGCGAAAACCGGCTTCGTGCGCATTCTCGTCATCGGCGGGTCGAAGCGCGACCCGCGCGCACCCGATGCGCCGACCATCTGGGAAGCAATCGAGAAATACAAAACACCGGACGCCGGTAAGCGCCTGACCACTGTCCTGCTCTCGCCCGGTTCGTTCGGCCGGCCGATCGTCGGCGGGCCCGGCATTCCCGTCGATCGGGTGAAAACCCTCCGTGAAGGTTTCTTAAAGGCGATGAAAGATCCCGAGCTATTGGCCGAGGCCGAAAAGCGTCGCTGGGAACCGGATCCGGTCAGCGGGGAGCAGCTACAGACGCTGGCGCGCGAGGTAGTGAGCCAGCCGCCGGAGGTCATCAAGCGCATGAACGCGGTACTGGCAAATTAGTCGTCTGCGGACAGGTCTCCCTGAGTACATCGGCGCCCAAGGGCCGCCAAGGGTCAGAGATTCTATTCTATACAATCTTCGGCCAATCACGTCGCTTTGCTTCGCAATCTCGCGTCTTCCCCTGATTGCTCTGGGAATGGCTTGTTCGGCGGCAGCAATTTTATCCCATGATCAACGTCAGACATTTCGCGCTGCCACCCGCTTTGAGAAACTCATCCAGCGCTGTTTCATAAACATTGAAGCCGAGATCTTCGAGTTTTCCGCGGGCCACCGGGCAACCCGTGTTCATGACGACGTTGTTGCCGCCGACCACGGCGTTACAAGCAAAGCGCTCCGCCTCGTTCGCCGGCACCGGAATGAGATCCGGAATATGCTCTTCAAGCACCGTTTTAGCGTAATCGTCAAAGGCGGGAGGATAGAATAACGCGATTTTGTCCGAGAGCGGGCAGAAGCAAGTGTCGAGGTGGTAGAACCAGCCGCTGGTCAACTCCAGCGAGAGTATTTCCCGATCCAGAATCTCGGCCACTTTCTGATGCGCCATAATGTCGGACCGAATGTGGTAGCCGGCAAACCACAACTCGCCGCAGCGCAGCAGGTCCCCTTCGCCCTCGAAGTAATATTTCTCCGGCAGTTGAACGATCTCGAAACCGCGAGCGCGAAACCATTGCTCAGAATGCGCCGCTTCACCCCTGCGGACTTCGTGGCGGAAGTTGCTGACGATAAATTTATTTTGCCAAACCAGTCCAGCGTTGGCCGTAAACACCATGTCGGGAAGCCCTGGCATGGCATCGATCAAGTGGATCTCCGCCGGCAATTTCTCGGCCAGCACGCGCTGTAATTCATTCCACTGCCGAGCGGCGAGCACCGCATCGCTTTGGCGGCTTCGCTTCATCCAGGGATTGATCTCGTACTCGATGCCGTAATGAGACGGCTGGCACATCAAGAGCTGCATACGACATTTAAGTCCAAATCGCTGCACAGCTCGCGCAAGAACGGCTCCACGTCGGTAACCAAACCCACGGCTTGGAAAGTGCCGCGGTCTGTGAGCTTGGTCACCACCGCTGGATTGATGTCCACGCAGACCGTCTTGACACTCGCGGGCAAGAGATTGCCCGTGGCAATGGCATGCAACGTGGTCGCTATCATCAATGCGAAACTGACGCCGCGCGCCTTCTCGCGCATGATGTCTTGCGCCTGCAAGGTATCGGTAATGACGTCGGGTAACGGGCCGTCATCGCGGATCGATCCGGCGAGCACGAACTCAACACCGTTCTTCACGCAAGAATAAAAGATCCCCTTCTGAATCAGTCCCTGCTCGACGGCTTGCCGAATGCCGCCGGCTTTACGGATGCGGTTGATGGTCCAGAGATGATGTTCATGGCCTTCGCTGGCGCGGATCTTCTGGTCCACATAAACGCCCAGCGATGTGCCGTAGAGGTCGGATTCCATGTCGTGGACAGCGAGACCGTTGCCGGCAAAAAGAACCTGCACATAGCCGTTGTCGATCAGCTCGGCGAGATACTTCGACGCGCCGGTGTGGACGAGCCCCGGTCCTGCCACCACGAGTATGCGCCCATTCTCCCGGCGCACGCGCTGCATCGATTCCGCGATCTCCCGGATCAGAAGTCCTTTCGGTTGCTCTGTAGACACCGGGCTGGCCATGAACTCGAAAGGGGCTCCAGGCTGCTGCCGCTCCAGAGGCACGACTTTGACGCCGGGCTGGCCGACTACGACGAGATCGCCCTTTTTTACGCGGTGCATCGGCACGCACTGCGCTTTGCTTGCAGCGATACGAATACCACAATCCATCTCGATCGATTCGACGGGGATCAATTGCTGTTCTAGTCGCACCCAGGTCTCCAG
>JAICEJ010000492.1 GCA_025924215.1 Candidatus Binatia bacterium | reverse complement strand
CCGTCTTTCAATGCCTTGGCCGACGCTTCAGGATTTTTATAGTAGCCTTTCATCACCGTGGGGCTTCGTTTAACGATTTCTCCCGCCTTACCGGGCGGGAGAAATCGCCCGGCTTCATCGTGAATCGCCACGCTATGAACTTCCGGCGCCAGCGGCACGCCGCAAGTACCGAGCTTTTCCGTGGGCATATCGGTCGGTCCGATGACACTCAAAATATCCTCGGTGAGACTGTACGACGGCACCGCCTTCAACTTGAATCTTTCTTCGAATCGCAAATGCATTTCGGGCGACAGCAAAGTCACCACCAAGCGCAACGGGTTATCGCCGTCATCGGATCGCTCCGGAAGGCTCAAAAGAATCTGCGGGATCGTGCGCATGATACTCGAGGTTGTGATCGAGTATTCGCGCACCTCGGTCCAAAAACGCGATGCGCTGAATTTTTCGGTGAGCACTATGCTGCCGCCGACCGACAGCATAGCGATGCAGGTATGGCAAAGCGCGTTGACGTGAAACAGCGGCAGGACGCACAACACTCGGTCGTTCTCATTCCAGCCCAAGCCCTGCGCCCGCATGCGCGGCGCAAACGCATAGGCGTACTGGGACAGCATCACCCCTTTGGGACGATCCGTGGTTCCGGAAGTATAGGTAATCGATGCGAGATCCTCGGGATCGATGGCGATCTTCAAGTCGTGATCCGCAGCGGCCCCGGAGAGAAAATCCTTCCACGACAACGATGTCGCCGTGCCACCCTCGCCGGCCACGATCACTCGGCTCAGATCGGGTAACTTGTCTCGCACCGCATCGATCAGCGGCAACAGTTCCGGCGACGTAATAACTACCGATGCTTCGGAATGCTGCAGTACATATTCCGCCTCCTCGGCGGTGTACTGCGGATTGAGCGGCACGAACACCGCTCCGATTTTGGTCACGGCGAAAACCGCAAACAGAAACTCGGCGCAGTTCGGCAGCACGAAAGCGATCCGGTCGCCTCTCTTGACGCCGATCCGGATGAAACCGTTGGCGATCCGATCGACTTCGCGATGAAATCCGGCATAGCTCCACTGGCTGTCTTTGAAGATCAGCGCCAGTTTCTCGGGATGCTGTTTGACTCGGCTCTGAAGCATCTCGTTCAATGTTGCGGGAGGAGTATGTTTCATTTTGATAAAAGTTCGTTTGCGCGGTCCAAAACCCTATCGATGATCGTCTCCGCTTCACCCAGGTAATTGGCGGGATCTGCCAGCTCTTGCCAGTCGACTGTGCCGTCGGGAACCGCCACCGTCTCTTTGACCACGTCGATCAAAGGTTTAGCTTGAGACATTGCGCTAGCACAGGCATTTTTAACCAACTCCTCCGCCCTAGCGCGCGGTATCCAGTTGGCCAACGCGAATACCGCCGCCTCGGCAAGGACAACATCGTTAGCCCGGATCATATTAACGCGCATCGCCGCCTCATTCACTTGCAGATTCTGCGCTAGATCGAGCGCATGCTTGAGCGCGCCCCCGGTGATAATCATCATTTGCGGCAAAGTCAGCCATTCGACTTGCCAGCCGTGAGTCGCCCGTTCGTGCTCTTGGATTTGCGCGTGATGCAGCGCGGATAGCAAGGAAGCATTGGTGCGCGCCGCGGCGAGCACCAGCTCGCTGGTGATCGGATTACTTTTTTGCGGCATCGTACTGCTCCCACCCCTGCCCTGCTCGCCGGATTCGGCTGCTTCGCCAACTTCGGTTTGGGCCAGCAAGATAACATCCTGCGCCATTTTCCCGAGGCACCCGGTCACCAGGCTGAGCCAACCACCGAATTCTACCAAGCTGTCGCGCTGAGCATGCCACGACATTACCGGCACGGCTAACTTGAGTTCGTCTGCCAATGCTTCGCTAACGGCCAGACCTTTGTCCCCTAGAGCCGCTAAGGTGCCTGCCGCGCCACCAAATTGGATAACGAGCAGGCGCGGCAAGATCTCGTCGAGGCGTTCAACATGGCGAAGCATTGGCGCAATCCAGCTGGCGACTTTCAGCCCGAAAGTGATCGGCAGCGCCTGCTGCCCATGGGTACGCCCAGCCATCACGGTAGTACGATGCCGCTGCGCCAGTTCGCTCAAGCGCCGGACGATTTCGACAATCGAGCGTTTGAAAATTTGGATCGCCGCGCGCATTTGCAGCACAGACGCCGTGTCCATAATGTCCTGCGTCGTCGCACCCCAGTGCACGTAGGGCGCGGCATCGGCCCCGACCAGCTTGCGCAGCTCTTGCACCAGGGCGATGATTGGAAAACCGGAGCGGACGGTCCCTTTGGCCAGAGCGCCAACGTCGATTTTCCCGGCTCCCGTCGTGGCGATCTGCTCCGCCGCGCGCGCCGGAATCACGCCGACTCGCGCCTCGGCCCGCACCAGCGCGATCTCGACCTCGACCAGCGCGCGCACGAAGGCATCGTCATTGAGCAGGCGCGATACTTCTTCGTCGGTAAACAGTGGCGCGAAGATCGCGGAATCGAGCGGCATGGTCATTGGAATTATCGCGTAGGACCCTTAAAGCAGATCCTTCACTGCGTTCAGGATGACGGGAAACTACTGTCATCCGAGATCAGCGCAGCATCTACTTGTTTCTCTCCTCACATATCAAAGAAAACCGTCTCGTTTTCGCCTTGCAGGCGAATATCGAATCGGTAAACGGTTTTGCCGTTTTCCATTCCGGGCGACGCGATCAATGTTTGGCGGCGTTTCTTGTTCTTGATCGAATTCAGCACCGGGTCGCTGGCGTTGGCCGGCTCGTCAGCAAAATAGATCCGCGTAAATGCATGCACCAACGTGCCGCGGGCGAAGACCACGACGTTGATGTGCGGCGCTTGCACGCTGTCGCCGGCTCCCGGGACAGGCCCGGGCTTGATCGTCTCGAAATCATAAAAACACTTATCGTCCGTGCCCGAACGACCCCAGCCGGTAAACGTCGGATCAAGCGGTTTTTCTTGCTTGTCGTCGGGATGATTGTAGCGCCCGTGAGCGTTGGCTTGCCAGATCTCTACCATGACATCGGGAATCGCCGCGCCGTCGCCGTCGTACACTTGTCCTTCGATGCGGATCCGCTGGCCTTGCGTCGCTTCAGTGACCATATGGTTCATCGGCTTGCGCGTCAGGCCGATGGCGTAAAACGGCCCGACGGTCTGGGAGGGCGTTTCTTTTCTCATCGCGATTCCTCGAAGGGCGTGGCTTTGCGGCCGCGCATAACGATGTCGAAGCGGTAGCCGAGCGCGAACTGGGACTCGGTCACGTCATGAGCGTAACTCGCCATCAGCCGTTCGCGTGCGCTCTTGGTCGGAACGGAATTGAAAATCGGATCGAGCGGTAAAAGCGGGTCGCCGGGAAAATAAAACTGAGTCACCAAGCGGGTAACGAAGCTCGGTCCAAACAAAGATAAATGAATGTGAGAGGGCCGCCAGGCATTTGGATGATTCAGCCATGGATAAGGACCGGGTTTGATGGTGAGAAAGCGATATTCCCCCTTGTCATTTGTCACGCATCGGCCGGCGCCGATAAAGTTCGGGTCCAGTGGAGCGTTGTGCTGATCCACCGGGTGGTGATAGCGGCCCGCGGCGTTGGCCTGCCAGATTTCGATTAACGTATTGGGCACCGGCCGCTCGTCTTCATCCAAGACCTTGCCGACAACAATGATCCGCTCACCCAGCGCCTCCTTGCCGCTCCCAGCGCTGCGCGTAAGATCGTTCTCGCCGGGCTCAAGCTTGATATCGCTGAAGAGCGGCCCGGTGATTTCAGACAAGGTCTGCGTGATCGGCACTAGCTTTTCCAGAGGTCCGCGTTTGACCGAGGAGCCGTACGCCTTGAACATGTACGGCGGATGGGATTTCCAGTCACGCTGTTTGTAGGGTTGGATTTTCATTTTCACAATCTCCAAACACCGCCGTCGAGAATCAGTTTCT
>JAICEJ010000491.1 GCA_025924215.1 Candidatus Binatia bacterium | reverse complement strand
GTTGGAGTGACGCGACAATACAACGACTTGATCGGTCGGTATAAAGCAGTGCCATTTGCGCAAAGCATCTCCTTCGATATTGATCAGTATGTAACTGAAAAGACTACGGATGGCCTGTTTTTTGTTGTCGGTCAAGAGGAGCAGAAGATTCGCACCAATCCGGCCGCGCGAGTAACTGATTTGCTCAAGGACGTATTCGGCAGCCGAAAATAGTTCCCATTCTTACTGCAAGACAACAGCCCTGTTCAGCTGTGCGCCGCAGCGCAGGCCTCGAGAACACAATTCACTCAACCTGCCAACGACGCCATCAATCGCCCGAAGCCTTCGATACCTTCTTTGACTTTCGCCATTTTCAAAGCATGCCAGATGTATGCTTGACAACTGGTTACGACCGGCTTGCCGATCTCGCGTTCCAGCAAATCGACATCGGTAATGGTTGGCCAGCGCGGGCAGGGGACGAATATGCCGTCTGCATCGCTTGCCTGTTCGTAGAGTTTTTTAGCGATCCGATAAGCCGCATGAATATCCATGTCCGTGAGGTCGGCATTCTTGCGCACCCCATAACCCTGGATTTTCAGAACGTTGAAACCTGATGCTTCCAGAAATGCCTTCATCCGATCGTTGAGCGAATCCTCGTGCGGTGTGGCGACGACGAGCTTTTTGAGATTAAGAGATCTCAGCGCGGCAATCTCCCCGGTTATTCCCGGAGATGTCGGAACGCCGAACCTGGCAGTTAACTTCTTTTCCATTTCGATATCGCTGCCGTAGCCGAGCTTGGTAAACAACGGCGAGCCGCCAATGATGATCGCGTCACATTTATTTTCGACGAGATCCTGGGCCGCCTCCTCAATACGTTGCAACTGTCGTTCAAAGTCCGCATCCACCAACTGACGGATTGTTCCCGTGCTGTTCAGTATCATGAAGCCTTGCGGCATCATCCGATAGAATTCGTACACCAGAGTATCGCCACGGGACGGGGCGACATGCCCGATCTTTGCGCGCCATCCGTACATATTTCCCCTCCCTCCCAGACCGTTGAAAAAGCACCATCTGCTTCGTTCCGCTCGTTCACCTCGCTCCGACGTACATCAAGAGTACGCCTTCGCTCGTTGAACTTCACGCGCCTCGCAGCTGTTACTTTTTGACCGGTCTGGAAAACTTCGTTACAGAATTCGATTTCCTCTGACAAGCTCGACTTAGTAGTTGAGCCAGGCGCCGTTCACATGAATTGTCTGACCGGTTATGTAGCGATTCTCGTCTAAAACGAGAAAATGGGCCGTGCTGGCGACATCGTCCGGGGTTCCTGCACGGCCCGCGGGAATTAGCGCCACCGCTTCCGCCCATTGCTCGTCTGAATAGTGGCCGCGCACCCTTGGTGTGGAGACCCGGCCGGGAGCGATGGCGTTGACGCTAATACCTTCCTTGGCGACCTCGAGAGCGAGGGATTTGGTAAACACGGCAACGCCCGCTTTGGCTGCCGCATAGCTCGACCGGGTGGCGTTTCCGGTGAAACCATAGATGGATGAGATGCTAACGATTTTGCCAGATTTCTGTTTCAACATCACCGGTAAAACCGCTTGACAGCAGAGGAACACGGATTTGAGGTTCATATCAACGATATGGTCCCAATCAGTTTCGGTCATCTCCACCACCGGCTTGCGATCGGCGCCGCCGGCGACGTTGACTAAAATGTCGATCCGCCCCCACCGTTCGAGTGTAGTGTGAACCATTTGCCGCACCGAGCCTTTGTTGGTCACATCTGTGGCGATGGCAAAAGCGTCACCGCCCATGGAGTTAATTTCGCTGGCGCGACTTTTCGCGGTCTCGGCAACAATGTCAGCGAGAGCGAGTTTGGCGCCTTCTCGTGCGTAGCGGAGGGCGATGGCGCCGCCAATTGCTCCGCCGCTACCGGTAATGATCGCTACTTTATTTTCCATGGCTGCCATCGGATATAAAGCCCCTTCATCGCAGATGATGAAGCTGCAAAACCAGAAGACCTGACGAATCTAGGCAAATTGTGCGGGTCCGTCAATATCAATCGTTGTCAGCAACAACGCCATTGTGTTACAGACGTTCTGTTTATCATTGCGTACACCCAGGGAGAGGAGAAGTGAATGCAACAAGTGCTTGAGCAGGTGGATCGCCAGCGAATCGTCGAAATCGCCTGCAAGCTGGCCGATACGGTGAGCATCACCGGAGAGGAAAAAGAAGTCGCAGAATATCTAGGAAGCGAATTTGAGAGACTCGGCATGCAAGTCGAATATCAAGAAGTCGAAGAGGGAAGGCCCAATGTCATCGGCACGTTAAAGGGGAGCGGCGGCGGCGCGACTTTGATGTTTTGCGCTCACATGGACCATTTCGACAACCCGCAGGAAACCGTCGTCGAAGATGATCGGATTTATGGACGTGGATTGGTCAATATGAAGGCAGCGTTTCCGTGCTATATCGAAGCGGTCGCCGCGCTTCAAAAAGCAGGCGTTCAATTAAAAGGCGACCTGATTATCTCCGGAGTTGTCGGTGAGATCGAGAAAGCCCAGATCGGCAGATTTCAAGGAAAGAATTATCGCGGCGCCGGAGTCGGCGCGCGTTATATGATGGATCATGGTGTGATGGCTGACATGTGCATCATCGGCGAACCTACCGGACTGCAACTGCAAATTGGCAACGCCGGGCTGTTATGGGCGCGGATCAGCGTCGATGGTAAGGCGACGAAATTCGTATTGGCAGCCTGCAAGGTGGCGCAGGCGATTCAGGATTGGGAGAAAGAATATCAAAGGAAGAACCCGCATAAGTTTATGCTGCCGACCGTGCAAATTGGCGCCATCGATGGTGGTAACGCATTTAAGCCTGGAACGCGGCCGACGACAGACATTTTCGTCATCGTCAAGATGCTTCCGGGCGCCGTGCCGTTGGCGATTAAGCGTGACATCGAACAGGTGTGCGAGAGAGTGCGCAAACGAGAACCGGATATCCTCGACATTCGAGTCGACCTCTATTTGACCACCCCCGGCTATGAGATTTCCAAGCGCGAGTACGTCGTTAAGGCGATGGAACAGGCGCACAGGACGGTTTTCAACCAGCCGGTACCGTACGCTAAACCGATCCGTTATGGCATCACTAGCGATGGCTCGCGCATCGCCGCCTACGGCGTGCCGGCGATTACCTATGGTCCTGGGTTCGGCACCCATCTGGTCGATCCGACTGAAACCAAAGCCGGCCCGGAATGGGACGCGCCCAGCGGAGTTCGCCGCGGCGTCGGTATCGAAAACATGATTAATTGCACCAAGGTGTATGCCATGGCCGCGTTCGATATCGTTAATCAAAAGAAGGATGATGTCGCCAAAGGATGAGGACCCGATGCAAATCACATTTGCCCATTATCGTAATCGTTTCTGCATGTATCGAACCTACTATGCGCTCGCTAAGGGGATCGTCAGGCCCGACGGCTTTACAATGAAAGTCATTGAACTGCCAGATCCGCCGAGTCATGAACAGGAGGACGCGCTGATTCGCGGCGATGTGCAAGTCGCAAATCTCTACCTGCCTAACTTCTTGCGCCGCAAATTAGCCGGGGCGCCGATCGTCGGTCTGTGCACGGAATGGAAGTCGACCATGAAAGGAAACGGCATGTTCGTGCGCAAAGACGGCCCGGTGCGCGAACCGCGCGATCTGGCGGGACGTGTCATCGGTTCGCATCAGGGGCCGCACGCAATCCACCGATACTTGCTGCGGCACAAATTCGGCATCGATGATGCCGGTTTGCAGTGGGTCTCCCATCCGCAAGAACAACTGTTACAGGCATTGAAGCGGGGAGAGGCCGACGCGGTGGTGCTGCTCGATCAGTTCTTCTTCCATGGCGAACGAGATCCGGAAATCCAGTGCCTGTATACGGACGGCGAGATTTGGCATTCGCTACTGGGTTTTTCGGAAATCAT
>JAICEJ010000490.1 GCA_025924215.1 Candidatus Binatia bacterium | reverse complement strand
TGAGCCATACCTCCCCCACCAAATGAATATTAATCGATCAAAGCCAAAAGCCTAACAAGGTCACTCCTCGACGGCGATGAACCGGCAGGGCGATGCGCCTCCTTGTTTGATCAATAGAGGAAGGATGATCATCTTCACCCGCGGCTTGGAGATCTTGTCGCAGTCGACCAGGCATTTGCAGCCGGCGATCGATTTTTTAATCAACGCGCCGTAGCTGCTCGGATGCGGGCTGCCATGCCGGTGAGCGCCCAGATCGAGTACCCGTTCCCGAGCTTCGGCTGAAGGCCACGGCTTGGGGTGCGGCACCAGAGGAGTCTCGCCGCGAAACCAGTTGTTGCCTTGCACCCTGGGCGGATTTACCAGACCGCAATCCGTCATAAAAAACCCGCTGTCCATGTCGTCCATTTTCTTTGCCAATAACGATGCAGCGTCGAAATGGATGCTTGGAGTCCTTTTGTAGTAGTCGATGCCGAGCTCATAGGCCCGCTCGCGCGTGCCCCAACCTGTGCGAATCAGCACCTCGTCGCCTTTGCGGAAATCCGCGCTTTTGATCGCCTTGTCCATTTCCTCGACGGTAATCTCGTGCTGTTCAGGAGCCCTGATGTCGAGGATCACCGTGTCTCTAAGAATCAATCGATCGAGCGGAATTTGATCCAGTGTCCATGAAAACTTGGGGTCCGGTTGCAAGGGCGTCGGATCAAACGGCATACGCTGATGGGGGACCATGAAGGGACTGCCGGTTTCGCCATCGAGTTTCATCCGCGTCATCCGGAGGCCGTGCTTGTCGTAATACATGTACTCCCACAAACGCACGGAGGAATTCGTAAACGGCAAAATTTCTCCGTATCCCGCGCCTTCCCAAATCGGCATCGTTAAGTCGATCATTTTCATGGTCATTCCTCCACGGCTACGACTCTGCAAGTCGAGCCTACGCCTCGGACAACGTTCAATGGCGAGACAATCATCTTGATGCGCCGGCTTCTGATTTGGCCGCATCCGATGAGCTTGCGCACGGTCATGATGCCCATTCGAGCAAATTCCATGTCTACCGCAAAATCCTTTTTGGCTTTGTCACTGTCGTAGAGATGCAAATACATGCGCGCCTCCGCCGACTCGGCGGCCGGCGCCGGCAACATCGAGAACCATTCCGGAATGATATGGCTCTGCGGCAGCCCGAGCACTGCGGTATCGACCAATAGCAAATCATTGTCGTTGTCACGCATCGCTTGCGCCAGATACTGGGCGGCCTCGAGAGAGAAGTGCGGGCTGCTCAGGACGTATTCGTTTCCCTCCGCCTGATGATGCGGCTTATCGCCCCAGCCGGTGACGATCACAAGCGCATCACCTTTCGCGGGCCGTGCGGCATTGAACGCTTGCTGCGCGTCGAATTTGCTTATTTCCTCTCCAGCGCCCTTGTTGATGTTGGCAATCGCCGCCGGGCGCAAGAACAACTTCTCGACCGGGACCTGATCGAGACGAGTCGTCTTACGAAACTCGGTGAACAGCGCAGGCAACGCCAGGCTCGTTCCCGAATCGCTCCCCACGACCATGCCTTTTTCCTGATGGTTCTTGGGCCCAAGAAAAAACTTGATCGCCGTCGGCAGACCCTCGTCGGGCATCCATCGATGGTTTAACGGCATTGTCAGATCGACAAAATTCATATTTCCTCCACCTTTCTCGCGGCGCTGCTCCGGCAAATCCGTCACGCCGCCAACACTCTGATTCTATCGGCCGGCATCTCCAGCCAAACGCTTTGTCCCTTTTCCAGCGGCGCAACGTATGGGTTGGTGTCGGCGCGCACATGATATTGGCCAACATCGATGTCGTACTCGATACGATTGCCGGTAAACACAACCGCCCGCACCTGACCCCGCACTACATTGACTGGCGACCCGCACGCCGTGCTATGGATCGATACCGCCTCCGGCCGAAACATGAGCGACACCCTTTGCCCTTGAAGGACCTGCTGCGGCAATGCGCAGCGCAGCTTTCCCACCGCGGTTTCCACGAGCCCCGGCACGCCGGCACTCTCGCTATCTACGACCCGCCCCTCGAGCAGATTGGTGGTGCCGACGAAGCCGGCGACGAATAGATTGGCCGGCTCCTTGTAGATGTCCATCGGCGGACCGAGTTGGACAACCCGGCCGCCGTGCATCACCGCCATGCGGTGCGACAACACCAAGGCTTCCTCCTGATCATGAGTCACGTACAAAGCCGTCAGCTTCAATCTCTCGAATAGATCGCGTAGCTCGTGACGCATCTCCACCCGAAGCTTGGCGTCCAGATTACTCAACGGCTCATCCATCAGGAGCAGTTGCGGTTCGGCCACCAGGGCGCGCGCTACCGCGACACGCTGCTGCTGTCCGCCGCTCAACAAGGAGGAAGGCCGAGCTTCCAAATCATCGAGTTGAACCAGATGCAGAATCTCCTTGACTCTCTTTTTGGTCTCATTCCTCGGCAGCTTGCGCCGGCCGTGAACCAGCGGATAGCCGACATTTTGCGCAACGGTCATATGCGGCCATACGGCATAGGATTGAAACACCATGCCGATTTCGCGTTCGTGCACCGGCACCATGATACCCTTCTTAACGGAAAACACCGGCTTGTCGTCGATCCAGATCTCTCCGGAATCCGGCGTCTCCAGTCCGGCGATACACCTGAGAGTGGTTGTCTTACCGCAGCCGGAGGGTCCCAGCAGTGAAAAGAATTCTCCGGTTTTGACCTCGAAGCTGACATCATGGACGGCTTGCACCTGGCCATCACCCGTAACGAAAGTTCGTGTCAGTCCTTCTACCTTTAACATCGACGACGACTTCCCTAGGGCATCAACGGTTGCAGTGCCTTTCTGATCTTATCGCGTTGGCCGGCGAGCACCTCTTCGGGACTCCATTCCAGTACTTTGGCTTTGGGCAGGGCTTTTAGCGATTTGGCAAGCTGCGATCTTGGATCGACAAATGTGCCCTCGCCGTTGACGCGTTCGACAATCGGCAAGCCATCCTCGAGAATGAAAGCCAGATAGAGTAGCGCCAGATTGGGGCTCTTGGCGCCTTTGGGAATCGTCAAGCCGATCGAGCCGAGCGCCATCACGTCTTCGAAGAGCGTGGATTGTATCGGATAGCCCTCCTTGCGCAGACCTTCGGTGCCGCCAATGTTTCCGGTAGCCGCGGCGACTTCGCCCAACGCCACGGCCATTCGCACATCACCACTGCTTCTCTTGATCAGCGGCTTGTTGGCGAGGAGCATTTGCAGCACCTTCTTCTGCTTTTCTATGTCCCAGTGACCGCCGACGCCCATATCCGTGAGCGGGCTGGCAGGACCGATGGTGTTAATGGCAAAATTTCCCTTCCATTTTGGATCGGCAAAACCCTTGCCTTCGGCAAACTCCTCATACGTCTTCGGCAGGTCGTTGGCGTTAGTCTTTTTCGTGTTGTAAATGATGCCGGATGCCAACGTGGTCACGTCAACCGAAAACGGCCGCTTCCATGCAGCCACATTGCGAAGAACTCCTTCGAGACCTTTGAATTTCGGGCTGAATATTTTAACCAGCGGCGTCTCTATATCCTCGAACAGCGCCAGTCGATCGGGCCGGCCGGCGATATCCGCCGCGCCGGCGTACAACAAATCGGCATCGATGCGGCCGACCCTTGCCTCGGTCAAGAATCTAAGCAAAGAATCAGGATTGGTCACGGGTGTAAGATGAACCCGTGGCACGAAACCACACCGTTTTTTGAACGCTGCTTCGAACTGCTCTCCTACTCCTCTCTCGCCCGGCACTTCCCACCACAGCCGCAACTCAGCCTCGCGCTTGGCTCTGTCGAGAACCTCTTCATAGGTCTTGCCGAACACTGATTGAGCAAGCACAACTTTTGGTGAAAGAGAAAGTAGCGCACCGATCAGCGCAAGAAATAACAATGAGACAAACGTTTTACTTGGTCT
>JAICEJ010000489.1 GCA_025924215.1 Candidatus Binatia bacterium | reverse complement strand
GGTCTTCGGCTGCCTCTCATTAGTGATAACCAGGTAAGCCGGCACTACCGTAATTGGATCGACGATAAACAGAGCGACGTCAGCGACACCAAAGCAAGTTGCTCTACATTGTCCATCGATCACTCGTCGCCATTTTGAGTCTTCCGCGTTTGTTCAGGATCGACTCCGCCTGTTGACGCGCCGGTGTTTCGCGCAGAAGTTGGTCCGAGATCAACTCGCTAGTAAACCGGCCGCTGTGATTCCACCGGAGCAAGCGGGCAAAACTGCGCCGCATCAACTCAATTGCGCTTGTCGATTTTTGCATGTAGCTTTTTACCATGGCAAGACTCTTTGCAGCACCGACAGTTATCCCGGCCGCAGGGCAGCCGCCCAAGATTATCGAAGAATTTATCGGCCGGGTGAATTCTGCAACGTCCAAACTCAGCATTGCCAAGATGACCAGCCCGTCAGGGTGGCGTGAGCAAGGTCAGACGCCGGAGTTCGACGAGTTCACCGTCGTCTTGCGCGGTCAACTGCAAGTGGAGACGCGCGATGCTGTGCATCAGGTTTCCGCCGGGCAAGCCATTATGGTCAATGCCGGTGAGTGGGTGCGCTACAGCACGCCCGGTGCCGCGGGCGCGGAGTACATTGCAGTTTGCCTGCCGGCCTTTTCGCCCGACACTGTTCATCGCGACGATCAGTAAGGCGCATCTCCACTCGTAAGATTTTTGTCGGATAGAACGGCTATCCGCTCATCCGGCGGCACTTTCGATCGCAGTAGCTTGCACGTGGTTTACTTTTCGATGATACGGTAGCTACTGCCCTCTAAAACATTAAAGATCTGCAGAACATCGACGGCGAGACGATAACCAGCATTACTACAATTGAACGAATAAACGAGCTCTTCTATTTCGGATGTCCGGTTGAGTCCAGAGTCTCTTTGTTCAGCAGAATGGCTATGAGCAGTTTCTGCAGAGTCGCGACGTAGTCGCGATTATCGCGCTCGCGAGTCATGATTACGGATGGAACAGCATAGGTTTCGCGATGGCCCGCCCACGTGATCACATGAATTTCTTCGGAACCGGTGGCGATGATGATGGAAATAGCTTCGTGATGTGAAAGCAGCACCCAGGTTATCACTATCAAAGACATTCTTAGCGTGTGCATTCTCCCGAGTCTCCTTTCACATCCATCACATCAACATAGTATCTTGACAGTTACACACGCAGCGGCCGCGGTCGTGCTTGTTTCCTAAGTGATTTAGCGATTGCCGATTTGGGTTTTCGAACGTTAAAGAAATCGAGCGAAGATAAAGATTCCGATCATCGAGAATGCCACGGCCATCTTGACGGCGACGCCAATTGCCAGACCGATCGTAGCGCCGAAGCCGGCGCGGGCAGCGTCTTGAAGGCCACGCTGAGCTGAAAGCTCGCCAATGACCGCGCCGATGAATGGACCGAAGATAACACCCGGAAGACCAAGAAACAGGCCGACTACCGCGCCGATCAGTGCGCCGATGACGGCGCGTTTGGACGCGCCGAATTTCTTCGCGCCGAACATAGTTGCCCAGAAGTCGACGGCATAGGTAAGGACCGCGAGCACCGCCAGGACAATCAATGTGCCGGCGCCGACGTAGGTAAAATCTTCAGCCCAAGCGGCGATAAAAAGTCCGCCGAAGATCAGCGGTGATCCCGGCAGTCCGGGAAGGACGAGACCGGCCAGACCGGCCAGGACCAGCAGGGCGGCAAGAAGGTAGTATGCTTGAACGGTGTCCATCAGGTAGTTAAGTCTTAGGCCGCCGGACTGATCAAGCCGTCGATCGTCTTACGGTTTCCAAGAGCGGCTGTCGAATGCCTATACTTAAACGAAACCCAGCCAATACCTAGCAGTTATAGTTCGATGTATTCGCCCGGGCTGGCCGACGCATTCAACGAAGGTGAAAACTACTGTACTGCCGCAATTTAGTATATATCGATTCATATCATCCTGGCCTTCTAAACGGCAATGCCGGAGAGTAGGTCGGGTGCCCCTATGCGCAAGGTATAGGCAGTTTCACGAGCAGTTCTTTGGCGTTGTTCCGGCGCATGGAGTGGGATGCTAGATCTAGATATTGGCGCACCACAAAGGAAAGAGAATATGACGCTTTCGTTAGCCGAGAATTTGAATTCATTGCGTGTCGATTTGATTGGGAGCCTGCTCCGGCCCCCCAGGCTGAAAGCTGCATTTTCTAAACGGGGTAGCGGCGAGATCTCGGAAGAGGAGCTGCAAAAAATTCAAGATGAGGCGATCCGTGAAGTCATCGCCAGGCAGGAGGCGCATCATCTGCCTCTGGTCGTAGATGGCGAGTTTCGCCGAACCAACTTCATGGAGAGTTTCTCGGTTGTCGCTGGAGTTGAAGAATGGCAGAGCGGCGTAAAGACTTACCACAACATTCTCGCTCGTGAAGATACCGAAGGGTCGAAAACAGAGAAGGGACAAGATCCCATTCTTCTCAATCGCAAGCGTGTAACACAAAGGTTACGGCTGCTGCGCAATCGCTTGCTCGAGGACTATCGCTTCGCGCAGAGCCTGACTCGCCGACCGGTAAAGGTAAGCTTGATCGGACCCGATAGAATCACGCAGTGCTTTGATAGCGAAAACTCACGTTCGATCTATCCCTCGATCGACGATTTTGTTGCGGATGTGGTTGCGGTCGAACGCCAAATGATCGGCCAATTGGCCGAAGCGGGCTGTCGCTACGTCGGCATCGATGCTCCGGGTTACACCGCCTATGTAGATAGCCCATCGTTGGCTGCCATGCGCGCGCGCGGCGAAGATCCGGAATGGAATATGGAGCGCTCGATCATAGCCGACAATCAAGTCATTGCCGATTGTTCCGATATCACGTTCGGAATTCACTTATGCCGGGGTAACCGCCAAAGCATGTGGCACCGCGAAGGCAGCTACGATGCTATTGCGGAGAAGCTTTTCAACGGCCTGAATCACTCACGCCTGCTGCTCGAATACGACACCGAACGCGCGGGCAGCTTCGAGCCCCTGCGCTTTGTTCCGAAAGGCAAGACGGTTGTTTTAGGTCTCATTACCACCAAGGTCGGCCGGGTCGAGACCGTCGATGAACTGAGGCGGCGCATCGACGAGGCCGCCGGCTATATCCCCATCGAGCAGCTTGCGTTGAGCCCGCAATGCGGCTTTGCCTCAAGCATCATGGGCAATCTTCTCAGTGAAGACGAACAATTCCGCAAGCTCGATGTGATGGTCGAGACGGCGGCAAAAGTCTGGGGCACCGCGCTGGGATAGCTGTTACCCTAAGCCTTCGTTACTTTCCAAGACTTGCCATCAGCCGTCCATAACCGCTCACATTTTCCTTGATGTCGATGAGCTTCAACGCGTGCCAGATACACGCCAGGCTGCTGGTGATCACCGGCTTGCCGATCTCCTCTTCGAGCAATGCCACGTCCGCGATCGTAGGCCAGCGGGGGCACGGTATGAAAATGCCGTCGGCGTCGCGCCCCTTGGCATAAAGGCGCTTGGCGATTTTGTAAGAGGCATGAACCGGAAGGTCGGTGAGTTGGGCATTTTTCCGGATGCCGTAACCGGCAATCTGCAAAACCTCGAACCCGGAGGCTTCCAGATGCCGTTTCAATCTCTGATTGATCTCTTCCTCATAGGGCGTACCGACAACGAGCTTTTTAATTTTCATTGCCTTTAACGCCTCGACCTCCGCTGTCAGTCCGGCGGCCACCGGTACGCCGAATTTCTCTGTCAGCTTCTGCCCCATTTCGCGATCTGTGCCGAAAGGAAGCCGGGTAAAGAGAGGTGAGCCGCTAAAAATGATCGAATCGCAATTGTTATCCACCAGGTCCTGCACCGCCTCCTCAATGCGCTGCAATTGTTTCTCGAAATCATCATCTACCAATTGCCGCACGGTTCCGGTGGTGTTCAACATCATGAAACCTTCT
>JAICEJ010000488.1 GCA_025924215.1 Candidatus Binatia bacterium | reverse complement strand
GCCGGCGTCGGATTGACCGATGATGACAAACGGATTTTTGAGGATCTCACAGACCGCTTTGGGATCTCCTTGCGTCGTCACGTGCGAGAAGCGGGTTTCGAGATTCTCTTCCAATGCGAGATCCAGGAACACATCCATGGGGTCTTTTCCCTTGGTCCGCGCAATCTCCTCGAGAGTTCGGCCTTGCAGAGATTTATTCTTCGGCAGTTTGGCTTCATCGACATAGATGACGTCCCAACGCTTGGGGAAAACCGATGGCTCCGGCGAGTTTACCTCCGCGCGCATTTTTTGCCGCGCTTCGGGGTCGGCAAAAATCTTCTGCCTCTGCTCTACCGGCATAAACATTGCGGCGCGCCAGGTAGGAAACTCATCGAAGCATTGCGCATCGAGCAGGGTATAGCGGTTCTCGAACGGTTTGGCCTGAGTCATCGCAAAGATCGGCAATCCCTCGTCACGGAAAACTTTGGCAGTGGATTCAAGCATGCCTTTCCAGTGATCGGGCCGCGTCCAACTATGACTGATGCTCTGCCACAACACCGGCCGGCCGGTGGCGCGCGCCAGCTCGGATGCATAGGCGATTCGTCCACGCGCGTCCACACCGCCCCCGCTCAACTGAATCACGCCGGCATTCATATCCCCAAGTACTTCGAGCAAGGCCAAGAGCTCTTGATTGGAGGCTACCCGGCTAGCTACAGGCTTACCGTCTTCGCGCATGTGGCGGGGGTTCTGATTGGTTGAAAAGCCGACGGCGCCCGCGACCATGCCCTTGCGCACCAACTGCTGCATCTGGGCGATTTCTTCCGGTCTCGCTTCACGCTCAACCGCGTCTTCTCCCAGCACGTAGTGACGCACAGCGATGTGGCCGATCAGCGCCGCGACATTGATGCCCAGACGGGTGCCAAGCACATCGAGGTATTCGCCGGTGGATACCCACTTCCAGTCGATTCCCTCTTCGAGAACTCTGCGGCTAATCGCTTCGACCCGAACAAAACTTTTGATCACCGCCTCGCGGCCCTCCGGCTTGCATGGCGCCAGGCTCAGACCGCAATTTCCCACCACCGACGAGGTCACGCCATGGAAACACGACGAAGTGCCTAAAGGATCCCAGAGCAACTGCGCGTCGAGATGCGTATGCGGATCGATGAATCCAGGCGTCACCGCCAGGCCTTCGACATTCAAGGTACGTTTGGCCCTCCCGTTGAGACGGCCGATGGCGGCGATCTTTCCTCCCGCCACCGCGACATCGCCGGTGAAGCTGGGCATGCCGGAACCGTCATAAATTCTTCCACCCTTCAGTAAGAGATCGAACATCGTGTCTCCTTCAATATCATCAGCCGTTAGAGACGTTAATCAGTTCAGGCGACGTTGTTGATTGATCATCCGGAATAATCGAAGAGCCATCGAGTAACGCAAAAGTCTGTACCTCCCAAGACGCCTTGGAGCAAAATATCTTATGACTCAGGCAAAAGCCTGCTCTCGTTCAATAGCGGCAAGAGCTGGTCCTGACTGTGAATCAGCATGTTCGGTTTGGCAGCCATCAAGGTCTCTTCATCGTTGTAGGAGTATCCATTGGAGAGCGCAATCGTGACGACTTCGAGATGATTGCCCGCGACCTTACATCCATCCACATTGTTCCCCGCGCGAATATAGGATGCAGTTCCAGTGAGTAAGACAAGCCTCAAGCTCGGCAGCTTGTGCTCTCTGAACAGATAGTACAGCCCCTGTTCTTTCGCATAGTAGGTCTCGTCGCGATCAACGATTTCAGCAAAGTATTTGCCAATGCCGAAAGTCTCCATCGCGTGATGTTGATATCGTCGCCCACCCGTGGTCAATAGCACATTGCGCAGCCCGGCGCTCTGAGTGCTTTTCAGCGACTCCTCGATTCCAGGAACGAAATTCGGAGGTTTGGTGTCGAAGCTGTGTTTCCGGGCGATCTCCAGCGCTTGGGTGCGAATCTCCAGACGCTTTTTTTCATTGAAGATTAGGTTGGGGTCCGCTTTGTACTCATCGGCGAAAACCAAAGGGATCAAAAACAAGTCAAAAGGGCCGTCGGCAATCTTACGCAGCCTTTCAAACGGCAGCGGATGAAGTCCATACTTGGGCAGAACCTCCGTGGTGATTGTGAGAACCCGTTGAATGTCGGTCTCCACCGTATCGGACATTGTCCTAACCAAAAATGTCACGGTTCCCATGGGATTCCTCCAGACAAGCGATACTATTCGAAGCCAAATGAGCTGGCAAGCGAGTCTGGCGTGTTCCTATGCGGTCGGGACCGCGGACAAATTTAAGCTTCACAGATAGTGCAACGTACTAGAAAACGCACAGCGCATTGAAGAATGACGATAATATTCTACCGGGGAGTTTCTTCGAACGGCAGCCGGTGTTGGCGTTCGGAATTGCATTTTTTGCAACTAGGGACAAGATTGCCTTTGATGGATTTACCACCTCGAATGATCGGGACGAGATGATCCATGGTCAAAATTGCCGGCGGGAATTTGCCGCCGCAGTGGTGGCAGAGGCCAAGGGCTCGCTTGCGCTTCCACCACTGGCTGGCACGCAGCTCTCGAGCCTTTCGGCGCTCGCTGCGGATTTCTTCTTCACTGACCGTGACTAGAAACGAAGTCGGTTCCATGCGGATAATAAAAAACTATCTGTACCATCGTTTGATATTCATGAAATAGATGGCGAAAGCGATTGCAGCCAGAAAATAGCCGGCCGCCTGAAACAGTGCCCAGCCGTCGCCGGATTGTAGATATCGCGACAACTGCCAAAATGAAAAGCCGAAGAAGAATATGATCGAGGTGGCGATCAGTATCCGATGCGCGGTAATCAATCTCATGGGATTAGTGAAACACTAAGCTCGCAGCAACTGCAAGGAAGCAAATTGAACATTGCTTGCCTCGATCAGGATTACATGGCGTGCACTCGGCACGCTATATCATAAGGAGAAACTCTATGAGTCGAGAAATAGTCCAAACCAGTGAAGCTCCAAAAGCAATCGGCCCTTATGCGCAGGCGATTAAAGCACACGGTTTTGTCTACACCGCCGGGCAAATCGCTATTCTCCCTGAGAGCGGCGAGATGATCGAGGGCGGCACCGCCGCCCAGACGCGCCAAGTCTTTGCCAACCTCGCAGCGGTTTTGAAAGCGGCGGGAACATCGATGGATCAAGTGGTCAAGGCAACGGTATTCTTGCGCCACATGACCGATTTTGCCGCGATGAATGAAGTTTATGCTGAGCATCTCGGTAAGGCTACGCCAGCCAGGTCAACGGTGGCGGTGACGGAACTACCTCGGGGAGCGCTGGTCGAGATCGATCTGATTGCAGAGGTGTAGGGCGAAAACGATCTGCTAAGTGCGGGACACCATCCGCAGAATTTTCTGCAGCACTGTCTCCACGATGTTAGTCAGAGAATCACTGCCGGTTTTAATGGTTTCTTCGCCCGGCGGGTATGCAAACATTCCCTTGGTGCCCGTGACCACCGAGGATTTTTCGTCATCGTCGGTTTTGGTTAGCTTCTTGCCGGTTGTTCTGGCACCCATATTTTTGCTGCGAACTTTTTCCTGCTGGTTCTTGTAGCGCGTAAACTGCCCGCGATCAAGCCAGATCGCGTCGCACTTGAAACAGCGCTGAAACTGAACATCAGGTCCTAATGAAGATTCCTTGACCGCCAACATTCGGGCGGTACAGCGCGGGCAAAAAAGTTGTTTTTTCCTTAGAGCCCGCGGCACGTGGAGAAGTTCCTGATCGGCGGGCTCCAGACGCGCCCCTTCATCGGCTTGTATCGGGAAAAGCTCCCATTTATCGCACCAGATACCGCCGCATTGGCCGCATTGATCCAGCTCGATAAGCGAGCCCGGATTGGCGCGCGCAGTGACCGGCTTCATCGGCACTTCGCATTGCGGGCAACGCACCACTTCAGCGCGCTCCTTGCGCATCGATGGCTTCAACTCCG
>JAICEJ010000487.1 GCA_025924215.1 Candidatus Binatia bacterium | reverse complement strand
TCCTTGACCCAATCGATCATCTTTTTAGCGAAAGTGGCGGATACCATACCGTGACCACACATGGTCGTGAGCTCAAGAACAGTGGCGTCCGGTAAACGGTCCACTCGCCCGCAAAACCCCAGAGAGTATTCTACGCTATGACGGGTAATCCCGGTGTCACGGCAACAACGGACCGCATCTTCAATGGGTGCGCTGATGTTCACCGAGATGCCCAAGTTTGCGCGCTGGACGTCGTCAACGAAGGCCTTCATATTCTGATAGCTGTCAAAGACCGCTGCCGCCGTCGTGTGGCCCTCAATACCCGCGATCACTTCTTCGGGGTTGGATCGATGATCGCGCCTCCAGTGGGCTTTCGGATTCAGATCTTGCTTCGGTCGAAGCATGCCGCCTTTGGCAGCGTCGCCGATGTTCACGGGATGATGCTTCAGTGCGAGGCGCAAAAAAGCGCGATACTTTTCAACCAGACCATCGTCGTTAATGCCGCGGCTCGCCATCGCGAAGACGATGAAATCGTCGGCAACCGGCGCCGGGTTCGCCGGCTTCTCAGAGGCATAGTGCTCGCTGTAGCGATGCAGCGTGTTGGTCATTAGAAATCATTCCAAAAGGACAAGCCCAGATCGCAAATTGATTTTGCATTTCTCAATTTTCATTCTGCGTTTTGACTTTGAATCGTAACTCGTCCCAGCCCCAGATTGGTTTTTCCCCGATAGGTGGGATAGCCTTCACGTTCCAAAATCTCCCGCAACGTTTCTTCGCCCCCGCCGTCGCAGCGCGTCGACACTCCGAGGCTGATCACCGTATCTACTTCGCGGGACAGCTCCTTGATCTTTTTCAAGATCCAAGGCACTTCTGCCAATCTCGTTTTGATCTCCACGATTGCCGAGAGAACCTTCTCGTTGAGGATCTCCGGCCGGATGACACCACGCGCCGAGTCGGTCATGAGCGTGGTAACAGGATTATTGCTTTCGAATTTCACGCCCAACTCGGCTAGTGCGCGGGTAACTCGCTCGATGTCGCGAAAACGAGCGCCGACTCCCGGCCGGCCGAATTCGATAACAAATCCCGCATCTCCCACGTTCACCCGATTGGTTACGTCATTGGTCTTGACCTCAGCGGTGCCGCGCCCGTGGATGCCGGTGGACTCGTGTGGCGCTTGAGGGTCGGAGAAGGCGCGCCGAACGACTCTTGGCCAGGTCAATTCCTCGGGGATGATCGCATCCGTCGGACAGATGTCCGGCTCCGGGTCGAAGCGAAAGCGGAAAAATTGCGCCGTCTTGCGAATCGCTCGCACAAATATCGGGTTCAAGTGTTCTTTCGACATGCCTCGATAACAAGTAAAGCATTCGACGCACTCGTCGGCGTTGATGCGTGCCCGGCTGCTCGACGGTTCAATGTAAATGGCGCCCATCGGACATACCGGTAAGCAATTGCCGCAGGCAACGCACTTGTCAGGATCGATCCTCATAACGGCGATCGTCTCATGGCGGTTTCCAGGAGATATGTCTCAGCTGCCGCAAGTCCGGCTCCTAGCGGAACATTTAAGCCGAAGCTCTTCAGCGCCATTTCAATTCCAGCCAAGATGCCCAAAAGTTCAAGCTCATTGAGGCTGCCGAGATGACCGATGCGAAAAAGTTTTCCTTTTACCTTGCCGAGCCCCTTGCCGAGGGGGAGATCGACGAGTTTAAGCGTGTGATCGATGAACGCATCGGAGTCGAGCCCCTCAGTCATTGCGACGGCGGTCAACGTATTGGAATATTCCGCGGCATTTTGCGCGAAGAGTTTAAGCCCTGTCGCTTCGACGGCTCTGCGGCAGGCTTCGGCGAGCCGTGCGTGGCGGAGGAAAACATTGTCAAGCCCTTCTTCGAAGAGCATTTTGAGACTTTCGTTTAGACCCAACAGCAAGGAGGTTGCCGGGGTATATGGAAAGTTGCCGTTGGCGTTGCTCTCCAGTACCGCTTTCCAGTCCCAAAACGAGCGCGCGCATTTGGCCGATCGGTTCGCCTCAAGCGCTCTCTCGCTCACGGCGAGAACCGCCATGCCGGGCGGCAGCATGAGCCCTTTTTGCGCCGCGGTGAGGGCGACGTCCAGCCGCCATTCGTCGAAGCGCAGCTCCGTGCATCCTAGCGAGCTAACCACGTCGGCCAGCAGCAGGGCGGGATGGGCCGCAGCATCAATGGCATCGCGGACGGCTGGAAGGCTGCTCGTAACTCCCGTAGAGGTTTCAGTTTGGACGACCAGGACCGCCTTAATTTGGCGCTCTTTGTCTAGACGCAAGCGCTCCTCAATCGCGCTTGCCGGGACGCCGGCGCCGTAGTCGACTTCCAACCTCTGAACATTCACTCCGTGGGATGTGGCAGTGCGACAATATAGATCGCTGAAGTGGCCGTTCACACAACCCAGCACTTGGTCACCGGGAGACAGCGTATTGACGATGCAGGATTCCCAACCTCCTGTGCCCGAGCCGGGGAAGAGGAGGATCTTACCTTGAGCGGTTTGAAAGAGCTTTTTCAGGCCCTCGAGCACCTCGCGCAGAAGCACGGCAAACTGAGGGCCGCGGTGATCAATCAGCGGCTGGGACATAGCCCGAATCACGCGCTCCGGCACGATGCTCGGACCAGGGATCTGAAGAAACGTGCGTCCGGACATAAGATCCGCGAAACGCTACCTAATCGTTGTCACTGATGTCAAGCGATTTTCTCCGGTGATGTGACCATGCTCGGGCGAATCGCAAATTGCCCGGCGCCTAACCGACGTGACTCCACGCATGATACGAACTGCGCACCAGCGGGCCGGATTCGACATGACGAAAGCCGAGCCTTTCGCCGACCATTCTAAATTCTTTGAATTCATCGGGTGTCACGTATCGGTCGACTTTCAGCTGGCGGTTAGACGGCTGCAGATATTGCCCGAGGGTAACAATGTCGACCTTCTTTTCGCGCAGCTCCTGCAACGTGGCAATGACCTCGTCATAAGTTTCGCCGACACCGAGCATTAAACCGGACTTCGTGAGCACGTCGTGGCGAAACCTTTTCGCTTCAGTCAGAATATTCAACGAGCATTCGTAGGTGTGCCCAGGTCGAACTTTGCCATAGAGGCGCGGCACGGTTTCGATATTGTGATTGAGAATTTCTATTGCGGTTTCGACCACGGTTTTGAGCGCCTGGAGATTGCCCTCGAAATCCGGAATCAGTAGTTCCACGCGGACTTGCGGGTTTAAAGTTTTAATCCAGAAAACCGTCTTGGCAAAGTGTGCCGCGCCGCCGTCCGGCAGATCGTCGCGATTTACGGAGGTCACGACGATGTGATCCAAGCCGAGATCTTTAACGACCAGCGCCACATTGCGCGGTTCCTCGGGATCGAGCGCCACTGGTTTACCTTTATCGATGGCGCAGAATCGGCAACCTCGCGTGCAGGTGTCCCCCAGGATGAGAAACGTCGCGGTCTTATTGCCCCAGCACTCGCCGATATTTGGACAGCGCGCTTCCTCACAAACCGTATGAAGATTCTTTTGGCGCAGAATACGTTTGAGACGCAGATAGTTGGGGCTTCCCGGGGGTTTGACTTTGATCCAGTCGGGATGTCTTCGCGGCATAGTGCTTTAGCAGGCTGGTGAAAAAGGACCATCTACTTCGTTGCGCTCGCCCGATTCGCTCCATCGTACTAACACGTACGCCTCCGCTCATCGATCATCGCGCGCCTCGTACCTGGCGCCTTTTTGACCAGCCTGAAACTCTGCGAAATGAGAAATATTTTCGATTTCCGTATAGCCAAACAGCTCGGCGAAGTGGCGAAGAAAACTTTCTCTTACATTATGTAAGCTTGGATCTTTGCCCAGTTCCTTGGCCATAGACGTTACATCGGCCCAGCTCAGGCCGCAGGGAATAATTCGGTCAAAATAGGAAAGATCCGTATTCACGTTCAGCGCTAAACCGTGAAAGGTAATGCCCCGGCGCACGGC
>JAICEJ010000486.1 GCA_025924215.1 Candidatus Binatia bacterium | reverse complement strand
ATTCGTCGGATTCAAGAAGATGGAACCCTCGCTGATCCATTTGGAGACACCCGAGCAAGTTCAACTGGCTTATGCCGAGGCTGCGTCCGCGATCGACTACATCAATCAAAGCAAGGGTAAGGCCGGCGTACGCGAGCTCCTCGCGACGCTTAATGAAACATCCACATCCGAGGCGATTTCAAAGGTGTTCGGCCTGTCTTTCGATGCGTTCGAGGTCCAGTGGAAAAATTTTCTGAAACAAAAGGGCCTTAAAGAAATCGAAGGCACCCGCGTGCGCCGACTGAAAGTTAAAAAAGATCAAAACGAAGACCAAGAAATTGTCGAGCTCAAGGAGATCCAATCGGCGGTGGCGCGTAACCGTACCCACCTTGGCGATCAACTATCAAATAAGGGCCGAACGGTCGCGGCGGCCAACGAATACCAGCGCGCCTTGCAGGCCAGCCCGCACTCTCCAATCATTCTCAACAAGTTGGGACGGGTTTTAATCCAGATGAATCGCTACCCCGAGGCGCTGACTCCGTTAAAGAAAGCGCTTGATTTGGATCCGGACAACGGCGGCACCTACGTTCAACTCGGCCGCATTTATCATGCGACAAAAAATTATCAGGAGACTAAGAACGCACTCGAGGAAGCGATTCAAATCAATCCTTTCAATCCGCTTATTTTTAAGCTACTGACCGAAGTCTACGCATCCTTGGGCGAGAAGGAAAAAGCGCAACTGGCAAAGGCTTCGCTCGATAAATTGCTCAGCGCCAACTGAAAAGGAACCTGGATGGACTCGGCTAAAATTCATCAACATGAAATTGCGGAGATCGAAGAATTCGCGGCTAAACGCGACACGATGCTGGGCGAAATTCGCAAGGTCATCGTCGGTCAAGATAGGGTCGTCGAAGAAGTTTTGATCGCGCTGTTCGCCCGCGGACACTGCCTGTTGGTGGGCGTCCCGGGTTTGGCCAAAACGCTGTTGATCAGCACGCTGGCAGAGATCCTGGATCTAGAATTCAACCGTATTCAGTTTACGCCCGACCTCATGCCTTCGGACATCACCGGAACCGACATTCTACAGGAGGACCCATCGACCGGCAGGCGGCAGTTTCAATTCCTCAAAGGGCCGATATTCACGAATATTTTGCTCGCTGATGAGATCAACCGCACGCCGCCCAAGACCCAAGCGGCGCTGCTGCAGTCGATGCAGGAATATAAAGTCACCGCCGGCGGAACAACTTTTCCACTGGATCTGCCGTTTTTTGTCTTGGCAACCCAGAATCCCATCGAACAGGAAGGCACCTATCCACTTCCCGAAGCACAGCTCGACCGGTTTATGCTCAACATCGAAATCGGTTATCCAGATTTCGATGACGAAGTGCAAATCGTTCTGCAAACGACTTCCAATGAAAAACCTTCGCCGCGCAAGGTTATGGAAGGGGCCGCGATCCTGCGCTACCAGGAACTCGTTAGACGTGTTCCCGTCTCACCTTTTGTGGTTTCGTATGCCGTGGCGCTGTCGCAGAATTCACGGCCGCAAAATGACGATGCGCCGCAGTTCGTCAGAGATTATGTCGAGTGGGGCGCCGGACCGCGAGCTTCGCAGTATCTGATCCTCGGCGCCAAGGCGCGCACCATTCTTCAAGGTCGCTATGCCGTTTCAATCGAAGACATTCAAGCGCTTGCGCCGTCGGTCCTACGCCACCGAGTCGTGCCGAACTATAAGGCCCAGGGCGAAGGATTGTCGTCGGTAGATATCATCCAGCGGCTGCTTAGCGACGTGAAACCGCCGAAGGACGGGAAAACGGCGCTTTGAGCATCTAAAACTCTCCGGCACGCGATTGCTGAAGGTACAACATAACCAGGCTTCTTCGGTGCCGAAGGCAATATCTCGAAAAAAAAGTTTACACTTCTAAACCTTCTTTTCTCTCCGAAAACCAACAGCTATTGGTTCCATCTTGAAGCGACAAATCAGCTCCCGCTTCAGTGAATTGATCCATTCATCATTTTTGAACCGCCGCTTCGAACGGCTGGCTTTAGGCATGATGCGAAGAATTCAACTGTTCTGGATCGGTGATACATCGGTGGCGAATAACATAGACCGGCTATCCGGCGCCTGTGCCGAACATACCGGATACACTCTTGGAAATTTCAAGGTAACGTTCTTCTTGCGCAAACTCACGCCGTTTAGTACCAGGCGCGCGAGGGCCCAGCACGATCTTGCCTAGAATGTTTGAGGGGTCAGGGGGGCGCTAAATGAGCATGAGGTAGTTGGTTAAACAGCCGGCAACGGCGGTAGTCTCAAGTTGGGCTTCAATAAGGAACTTGCGGGCGGGGGAGCTGAGTTCGTGGGTGCACACGATAGCTAGCGGGGATGAAGAGTAAGCAAAAAAAGGCCGAAGTCATCGAGGTCGAACTCGACCAGACTCCGACTGGATTCATCTAGCTTGGGGTCTAGGCGGAAGCTGCCTTGGCGCTTTTGCGGCGGCCGGAACCTGGTTTGGGAGCCGTCCTGCCGCTTTTCTTCTTCGCTTTCTTATCTTTCCCGCTCGTGGTTTCGGCCGTTTCGTCAGCGCCGGCAACCAGCTCTATCAGTGATACCGGCGCCGCATCTCCGTGCCGCCTACCGATTTTGATGATTCGGGTGTAACCGCCAGGCCGATTTTGGAATCGGGAGGCGATTGTGTCGAACAGCTTATGGACCACGGTCTTATCCTGAATGATAGCGAGCGCTTGGCGTCTGGCATGCAGGCTTCCCTCCTTGCCCAACGTTATTACACGGTCCACCCAGCGTCTGAGCTCTTTGGCCTTGGGATCGGTGGTTTGTATCTTCTCTTCACGCAAAAGAGAAGTCACCATGTTGCGCATCATCGCCCAGCGGTGGCTCGAATTGCGGCTGAGCTTTCTTCCGGAATTAAGGTGTCGCATAGTTATGCGGTCTCTTTCTCGTCGGCGCGCCGTCTGCTCTCGATCTCCTCCCGCGGCGGAAAATGGTCGATCTTCATGCCGAGTTCGAGGCCCATTTCGCGCAGAATCTCTTTGATCTCGTTGAGCGACTTGTGACCGAAGTTTTTGGTTTTGAGCATCTCCTGCTCGGACTTCTGCACCAACTCGCCGATGTATTTGATATCCGCGTTCTGTAAACAGTTTTGCGAGCGCACGGAGAATTCGAGCTCGTCCACGCTGCGAAACAGGTTATCGTTCAATGGGATCGACGGCCGGTCATCGCGTCGTTCTTGCTGCGGTTCATCTTGAAAGTTAACAAAAATACTCACCTGATCCTGGAGGATCTTTGCGGCGTATGCCATCGCGTCGTCAGGCTTAACGCTGCCGTCGGTTACTACTTCAAACACGACCCGGTCATAATCGGTGCGTTGCCCCAGGCGAGCATTGGACACCGTAAAATTAACTTTCTGGACCGGCGAGAAAATGGCATCGATAAATACCGTGTCCACCGGCGCGCCCTCTTCTCTATTCCTTTCCGCCGGAACGTAGCCGCGCCCCAGTTTCGCTATCAATTCCATGTCGAGCTTAGCATCTCTAGAGAGCGTGGCGATTTTTTGCTCTGGGTTGAGAATCTCGACATTGGCAGATCCGGTAATGTCCTTAGCCAACACAGTGGCAGGACCCTTCGCTTCGACTTTCAGCGTATGTTGCTCGCCATCGTTAAGTCGCAACCTGACTTCCTTGAGATTCAAAATGATGTCGGTGACGTCTTCCGTAACTCCGGGAATTGTCGAGAACTCATGAAGAATCCCTTTCATCCGGACCGCGACAATCGAAGCACCCATCAAGGACGATAACAAAATCCGTCGTAGCGAATTACCAATCGTTTGGCCGAAACCGCGCTCGAATGGCTCCGCATAAAACTTCCCATAAGTTGAAGTTAAGGTCTTTTCGTCCACCTCCAACTGCTTTGGTTTAATTAAATCCGTCCAATGCCTATACATAGTAGACATAGTTTCTCCCTACATTCAGAAGCTTACTTCGAAT